>NZ_JOMN01000022.1:0-90636 GCF_002153485.1 Acetobacter sp. DmW_043
CGTGAAAGGGCGGTGTCCTAGGCCTCTAGACGAACGGGACTGGAGGCGTGAGTGCTCATCTATAGGTGTTTTTTTTTGTGGTCAAGGTCTTATTTAAAAAAAGTGTTTTTTTGTCAGACCTGCAATGTTTTTGAATAAGAGAGAGAGACAGATGACAAAATTCATTAGCCCTTCATCTGCGGGAATTTTGTGTAAAGGCTTTGCTTTTTTATTGTTTGGTGGTGTTTTTGCTGCCGGTGATGTGCTGGCTCAGCCTGCCAGTGCGGCCTCTGCCCCTGTGGCGGCCAGGCCTTATCGCCAGTGTAACCTGACCGCCGGGCAACAGTCATTTTGTGGCGGGCTTTATTCCGGCACAGCCATCATCCGCTCTCAGGGAGCATACAGGAAATGTGACCTGAGCGTGGGGCAGGTGTCATTTTGTGGCGGGCCTTATACAGGCAGGGCCGTTATTCGTGAGCAGGGTATTTATCGTGAGTGTGACCTGAGCGTGGGGCAAAGGCTGTTTTGTCGTGCACCTTATACAGGTTACACGGTTACAGCCTCTGCGCCCTGAAGGTGCTTTAAAGAATATGCCGCCCAAACAGGCTGGCGGTCAGGTCGGTCAGCAGGTGCGCTGTTTTGCCTCTGACATCCAGAAAAGGGTTAAGCTCTGCCAGGTCGAGCGAGGTAACCAGCCCGCTGTCATGCAGAATTTCCATAATCAGATGGGCTTCGCGAAAAGTGATGCCACCGGGCACTACGGTGCCACCGCCTGGTGCGATTTCGGGGTCAAGAAAGTCAACATCCAGGCTGACATGTAACCGTCCGCCGGCATGTTCCACCCGTTCAAGAAAATGGGTCAGTGGCCTGATCACACCGCTCTCATCCAGGGTGCGCATGTCAAAAACAGTGACACCAATATCACGTGCGTGGCGTTTCTCTTCCGGGTCAACGGAGCGGATGCCCATCATGTACATATTATGGGGGTCAACCGGTGCAGCAAGGGGAGGGAGCCCCTCAAACCCTGTCTGTCCGGTAAAATAGGCAACAGGTGTACCGTGCAGATTACCGCTGGTGGTGGTGTGCAGTGTGTGCAGGTCTGTATGCGCATCAAGCCAGAGCACAAACTGAGGCTGATTAAGCTCAGCAGCATGTTGCGCTATGCCTGCCACAGTGCCGGCAGACATGGAGTGGTCACCGCCCATAAAAACAGGCACATCGCATGTGCGGGCCATCTGCAGGGCATGGCGGGTCAGGCTGCTGGTCCAGGCAACCATGTCGGGCAGATGATGCACAGCCGGGTTGGTGTGGTTAACGTTCTGGTACTGGTCGGGCTGGGCATCTCCCAGGTCAGTGACATCCCAGCCAAGCTGGCGCAGTGTGTCAGGCAGTCCGGCTGTGCGCAGGGCGGCAGGGCCCATAATACAGCCCTTACGGGAGGCACCGGTTTGCACGGGCACACCCAGAATATGGCATGTTTTCATAACTATTTTATCCCTTCGCACTATAGGGGTGAGGGGGGAGGCCGGGCTCCTTTGCGTGTCAGTGCACGCGCGTGGCTCTCTTGTTACTCTGGATTGTTTTACACGGGCAAGAGTTCGCGCTTCTGTATGTCTGAACTTTCAGGGGGGATGGGTATTTTTGTGTATAACCTTATGATTCTTAATTAAAAAACAAATAATTCTTTAAAAAAATTATGATTTGACTAAATATAAATAAACTTATTCATATTTTTTATTGTGAGAGCGGTAAGGCATATGACCTCAGAAACTGTGTCATCTTCTGACGATTATGAAAAAACCATTGAGAATTATGATAATTTTTATCATAAACTACGTCAGCGTTATGATGGGCTAAGCCCGCGCCTGCGTCAGTTTGCTGATTTTGTTGTCAGCCACCCGGAAGAATTTGCCATGGGTACGGCTAAAGTCCTGTCTGAAACAGCGGGCGTGCAGCCTTCGACAATTGTAAGATTTGCACATGCTCTGGGCTTTGAAAGTTTTTCTGAGTTACATTCTGTTTTTAAAAAGTATTTTTTCCAGCGCAGCCTGCAGCATGAAGCCTGGGCAGCAGCGCTCAGGCGCTCAGATGGTCAGCCCGCGCGTGCTGGTAACCTGCTTGACGGGTTTTGCCGGGCGGCAGGTTTGTCACTCGATGCCGTGTGCAGGGAAACCCGGCCTGAACGGCTCGAGGCGGCAGCTGATATCCTGGCATCGGCCAGAGTGATTTATATTCTGGGGCTTAAAGAAAGCATGCCTGTGGCACGCCTGGTTGCATATTATTTTTCCGTCAGAGGGATAGCACATTGTCTGATCGGCCTTGAAAGCGGAATGGAGTATGATGCTATACGCCGTGCAGGCCCGGAAGATGCGGCTGTCGTGCTCTCTTTCTCGCCATACTTTGAGCAGACGACGGAGCTGAGCCAGCGGCTTGAAAGCTATGGGGTGAGCATGGTTGCGTTTACTGACAGGGCTGCCAGCCCCGTTATCCCTAAAACCGGTTTATGGTTCGAGTGCCGTGAAGCAGACCACCGGGGGTTTCGTTTTCATGCTTCCGCATTTTTACTGGGTGCAGTGTTAGCCTGTGCCGTGTCAGAGCGGCGGCGCCCCACGCCCGTCAGGCAGGAGGCACCATGACGGCCTGCCCCCGGTACAGGGGGCAGGAGCGTGCTTGCAGCTTAATTTTTTACAGTCAGCCCGCGTGAAACCAGCATTGGCCCGATGTCAGGGTCTTTGCCGTAGAAGGCTTTAAACATGGGCTCATAATCCTGTGTATGACCGCGTGAGAGGATCATATCACGGAAGCGCTGCCCGTTTTCACGTGTCAGGCCACCATGTTTTACAAACCAGTCATAGCTGTCATCACACAGCATCTGCGTCCACAGATAGGCATAATACCCGGCTGAGTACCCGTTGCTCCAGATATGCAGGAAGTAGCTTGAACGATAACGCGGCGGGATATCCGTCGTGTTAAGGCCCATTTTGCTCAGAGCATTTTTCTCAAACACATCAACGTCCTGCCTGGGGGCGGAGGCATTCAGGCTGTGCCAGTCCAGGTCAAGTTCAGCAGCAGAGACGATTTCGCCCATTCTGTAACCGGCATCGAAAGAAGAGGATTCTTTCAGGCGTTTTACCAGGTCAGCAGGCATAGGCGCGCCGGTTTTATAATTAACGGCATAATGTGCCAGCACGGTTGGCTCCAGCGACCAGTGCTCATTGAACTGCGACGGGAACTCAACAAAGTCACGGGCTACCGCTGTGCCTGAAAGAATAGGGTAGGTCTGTGCCGCAAACAGCCCATGCAGTGCATGGCCAAATTCGTGGAACATGGTGACAACATCATCATAAGAGATGAGGGCTGGCTGACCTTTTTCAGGTTTTGCAAAATTGCCGACGTTATAAATAACTGGTTTTGTGCCCAGCAGTTTTGACTGGCCAACAAAATTCGACATCCATGCGCCACCGTTTTTGTTGTCACGCTGGAAGTAGTCGAAATACATCAGCCCCAGTGGTGAGTTGTCTTTGTCAAACACTTCAAAGACCATCACATCAGGGTTATAAACCGGAATGTCGGTGCGGCGTTTAAAGGTGATGCCATAGAGCTTGTTAGCGGCAAAGAACACACCATCAGTCAGCACGCGGTTCAGCTCAAAATAAGGCTTCAGCTGGCTCTCATCGAGGTGGAATTTCTCTTTACGCAGCCTGTCTGCATAATAAGACCAGTCCCATGGCTGGAGAGCAAAGCTGTCTTTGCCCTCTTTTTTGTTCTGCTGGTCAATAAAAGCCTGAAGGTCGGTGACTTCCTGTTTCTGTTTGGCAGCCAGTGCAGGCAGCATTTTGCCAATGAACTGATGGATCTGAGCTGGTGTGCTGGCCATCTGATCAGAAAGGATGTAGCTGGCATAGTCAGAATAACCAAACAGAGCCGCTTTCCGGGCGCGCAGCTGCGCAATGGTGGCAATAGTGTCGCGGGTGTCGTTTGCACCACCCTGCTCAGCGCGGGTCCATGAATGTTCAAACAATGCCTGACGTGTGGCGCGGTCATCCATAGAAGAGAAAATCGGCTGCTGTGTAGTGTTTTGCAGCGCGATAAGCCATTTACCATTCAGGTTGCGGCCGGCTGCTGCTGTTGCGGCCTGGTTCAGCGCGGCGTCATCAAGGCCAGCCAGAGCGGCTTTATCGGGCACAATAAGAGCTGCGGCTTTTGTGGCAGCCAGCAGTTTTTGCTGAAACTGTGTTTCGAGTTTTGAAAGCTGTGTGTTGAGTGCGCGCAGCTTTGCTTTTTCTTCATCAGTCAGTTTTGCACCTGAATGAATAAAAGCCTGGTAGTAAATGTTAATGACCTGTTTTTGTTCGGTATTCAGCCCCAGAGCATCCTGGCGGGCATGCAGAAACTGTACACGGGCAAACAAAGCGGGGTTCATATAAATGGCATCAGCGTGCGCTGAGAGCAGCGGTGCAATCGCTTCCTGCACTTTGTCCAGAGCCGGGTTGGTGTTCGCACTGTAAACACCATTGAAGGTTTCCTGCACACGGTCGAGCAGGCGGCCTGAGCGCTCGAGTGCAACAATGGTGTTGTCAAACGTTGCTGACTCAGGGTTCGTGGCAATTTTGTTAATTTCTGCGGCCTGCTCACTCATGCCCTGCATAAAAGCGGGCTGGTAGTCACTGTCTTTGATCTGGTCAAAGCGTGGAGCGTGATAAGGCAGAGTGCTTTCTGTCGCAAACGGATTGGTTGCGGGCAGTGCGTCAGCCAGCGCATGGGTGCTGCTGCCGGCAAGGCAGGTGGCTGTTGTCAGAGCATAAAGCCATGAGCGATTCTTAAGCATTATAACGTCCCGGCAGTATCTGTGCTTCAGCCAGAAGGCGAAAGCACATCAGGGTTGCAATGCATTCTGAGTTATGGGGCAGCGTGCGGGGTGTCAAGTAAAGTGCGGAGCCCCGAAAGGGGGAAGATTGGTAAAAAAAGCACAGTTGCTTGATTTTCTAAGGTTTTTTATGTGGCGGGGTGTGGCATATTTTTGTTGCCAATAAGCAACAATGAGCCCTTATATTTACAATAATGTCATTAAATTAATTTACCGTAATAAATAAAGTCAGCATGCTGATACCCGACCGGAATCGCTCTGTGCCGTGGATGCAGGATTCGTGCTGAAATGAATAAAACTAATGTAAAACGAATAAATTTATCCCGTTATTCTTTAATACTGTTGTCTGCTTTGCCTGCTCTGATGCCGTGGTGCTGGTCTGATATGGCCGAAGCTCAGAGCGAAGAGCGCCCGGCGTCAGAGGTCCGGAGTCCGAAGAAGGCGGTGCAGCATAAAAAAGTCTATGCCAGTAAGGGGCATACGCAGCCACAGGGAGCTGCTCAGTCTGCCGCGGCTGCGGTTTCGTCCGGGGCGGAGGTTCCGTTTTCTGTCGTCAGGAAAGTGCAGCAGGATACTGTTCTTTCCGGCAGGAAGGAGACCGTCACGGTCACAGGTTCGCGCCTGCAAAAGGGGCGCCTGACCGACAATATGGCGTCAATGACACTTGGCGAAGATCAGATCAGGCATCGGGGCTACACCAATATTGGTATGGCCCTGATGACTGAAAACCCGAATTACAGCACACCGGCTAACAGCCCTGTGGGGGCAGCAGGAGGTGCTTTCGGTGCCGGGCAGACTTATGGTGATTTGCTGGGGCTGGGAGCTCAGCGCACACTGACGCTGGTGAATGGCCGGCGTTTTGTATCATCCTCTACGGCTTCGCAGTTTAGTGCGGTACAGGGCTCCCCGGTTGACCTGGCAAACATCCCCACTTTGCTGATTAAAAAAGTTGATGTGGTCGTGGGTTCCGGCGGGCCGGTTTATGGGTCTGACGCTATTGCGGGTGTGCAGAACTTTATTCTGGATGATGATTATAAAGGCGTGAATCTGACCGGGCAGACCGGCTTTAGCCAGAAGGGTGATGGTATAGATTATCGTCTGGCGGGTAAGGCCGGTACTCATTTTGACCATGAGCGCGGCACAGTTGTGTTTGATGTTGAGTATAATCAGACCTTTGGCATGACAAATGCTGACAGGGCACGATGGGCCGGTACAAGCGATAAAAAACTGCAATATACGCGTAATCAGGCGGGTAACGGTTATGATCTGAGCCGCGGCAGCCGCGAGTATCTGCCGTTTACGCAAACCGGTGTGCCTGGCATGCTGGGTAATTATGGCGATTATCCTAACTATCAGGGAGTTGCGACGGGAAGCTCGATTACCAGCCCGGCCGGGCAGCCTCTTATTTTTAGTCAGGATGGCAGGTCGCTTGTGCCGCTCAGGCCCGGTACCCCGACGGGGGATGGATTTACGGCTGTCGGTAAAAAGGGGGAGATGAATGGTTTCCCGATAGGTAACTATGGAAATCTCTTAAATGACCAGCAGCGTCTGAACCTGACAACGCTCGGGCATTATGATTTTACCAGGCATCTGCGTTTTACTTATGAGGCCTGGTACGTCCACTCTTCAGTCGCGAATACGGCTTCGCAGCCTTATTACAACACTCAGATGTTCGATGATGTGTTTGACGGCCCCGGCCAGCCTAATGGCGCGATGGAGCTCAGCACGGATAATCCGTTTCTGACCTCTGAGGTGAGAGAGATCCTCAGACAAAACCTGGCAAATGCTGGCTTGCCGACGGATAAATTCTACCTCTCCCGTGCCAGCACAGATTATTATAAAGGCAAATATACAACGACGACTGACCTGTTCCGGTTTGTGGGTGGCCTGCAGGGTGACTTTAATGCAGGTCACAGGCACTTTGACTGGAAGGGGAGTTTTGAATATGGCCAGTATCGTTCGCGCACAAAGCAGACAGAACTTCTTTTACAGAACTATCTTAATGCCCTGAACGCGCAGGTTGATGGCGCGGGTAATATTGTCTGTGCACCAGATTATACTAATGCAGCTTATCCGGCCTTTAGTCAGACCTGTGGCCCCTTAATCCGTTTGGTTATGACCAGGCCTCCGGCGCAGCACGTGATTATATTCAGACCAGTGCGACGGCACGGTCTGTGAACCAGCAATGGGACCTGAATGCTGATGTGCGCAGCACAGTAATGAAGCTGCCAGCCGGTGACTGGACTTATGACTTTGGTTACGAACATCGCTTTGAGGAGACCAGCTTTAATCCTGGCGGATATTACCGCGGGCAGGAGATGGCAGACGGTACATACCAGTCATATGGGGCTAGAGTGGCAATGCAGAATGTGCAGGG
Source organism: Acetobacter sp. DmW_043 (assembly GCF_002153485.1). Classification (NCBI taxonomy): domain Bacteria; kingdom Pseudomonadati; phylum Pseudomonadota; class Alphaproteobacteria; order Acetobacterales; family Acetobacteraceae; genus Acetobacter; species Acetobacter sp. DmW_043. The sequence goes on from NZ_JOMN01000022.1 coordinate 7,224, forward strand.
CTCTTACCATACCAACGAGGTCTTTGCTGAAACACTCATCCCGCTTGTGTCGCCTCTTATGCATGTAAGGGGGGTTTATTCTCTTACGGCAACCGGTTCGGCCCGTTATGTCAATAACAGCATGACTGGTGGTTTCTGTGCCTATTCAGGCGGCGGCAGCTATGCGCCTGTGCGTGACATTGTGTTCCATGGAAACTATACGACTTCGTTTCGTGCCCCTTCAGTCTCTGAGTTGTTTCAGCCAATGGGAACAATTTATAGCAAAGGGACAGACCCGTGCGATGTCACCGCCATTAATTCGGGGCCTAACCCTGTGCAACGGCGTCTGAACTGCACGAAAGCCGGTGTGCCTAAGGATTTTCAGTCAAATTTTAATAAATTTTCTGTCAGAGGGCAGTCTGGCGGAAACAAAAATCTTAAAAGTGAAGAAGCTTCACAGTTTACTGTTGGTACATCTGTTCAGCCGCGCTGGGTCAGAGGGTTAAGTATTGGAGTTGATGTGTATGATGTGCGTGTAAAAAAGCAGATTGAATCACTCAGCCTGGAACAGATACTGGCAGCATGCTATGATTCTGCTTCTTATCCTGATAATAAATATTGCAATAGTTTTAGCAGAAACTCTGATTTTCAGATTAAAAATGGTTTTACTGCGGGTAACTACAATATTGGCACGCAGCATACACGTGCTATGCAGGTGCATGCCACGTATTACCTGCCTTTATCAAAACTTGGTCTGTCAGAAAATGCCGGTGCAGTGCAGACGACTGTGAATTATGCGCACAATATACGTCATACAGGTCAGATTTTAACCACACGCTATCAGTATCTGGGTGATTCATCTGATTTGCGGGATAATTTTACAGCCAGCTTTAACTATATGCGCGGGCCACTCTTCGCTCAGTGGCAGATGCAGTATTATGGTAAAGCCAAATATAAGCTCCAGGTGCCTGGAGGGCTCTACCCGCATAATACTATGAAACAGTATTTCACGTTTAATTTCACAACGGGATATACCTTCGCCAGGCATTACAATGTTAATTTTGTCATGAATAACGTGTTTAACGCCCGCCCTCAATATCCTTACCAGGGGGACACCAGTCGCTACTGGAATGCGATTCTGGGGCGCAACTTTCAGGTGCAGGCCGGGGTTGAGTTCTGATCTGATATCGAAATGACTTATCGTAAGAATGTGCATTTCAGCCAGTTTCTGGCTGTGATCGGGGTGTAACTGTGGCGTAAATGCAGCAGTGTTGCGAAGAAAAAAAGACATGTGCTGATTCTGCATCGACAACTGAGGCGATAATTTCATAATCGAAACCGTCTAACGAAGTTCATGAAGTTGTCATAATTTCCTGTTGCAGAGGTCTTTCTTCCATATGATTCAGATACCCCACCGAAAGTCACAGGTGCGGCGGTCGTTCAGACTGTTGTATGTCTTGCCGGTTTTCTCAGCCGGCTTTTCCCTCTCAGCCTCGTTCGCTTATGCACAAACAACTGGTGGAGCCGATACAACTGCGGCCGTTCATCATGTGAAGAAAAAAGCAACGCGTGCACGTAACGCCAGCACTGCTAAGGCATCATCTGCTCATCAGACCGCAGCGACCTCTGCCGGTCAGTCTAAGCAGGTTGCTACCAGCAAATCAGCAGTACGCGTCAGCAATGCGAAAACGCTTGATCAGGCAACTGTTGCCGGTAGTACCGAAGCTGTAACTGTGACAGGTTCGTTCCTTAAGCAGGCGCGTCAGTTCAGCGCAAACCCTGTGCAGACCATTACTGCTAAAGAAATTCAGCAGACCGGTGTGACAAACGTTGGTGACTTCCTTCAGCGTATGCCATCAGTTGGTTCAGGCGGCACTGGCAACGCAGATACCAATGGTGGTGCAGGTATGTCCTGTACTGACATCCGTAACCTTGGTGGTAACCGTGTGCTGGTTCTGGTTGATGGCAAGCGTGTCACACAGAGCTCAACAGGCGTTGGTCAGTGCGTTGACATGAACTCCATCCCGGTGATGGCGATCAGCTCAATCGAAATTCTTAAAGATGGTGGTTCAGAGCTTTATGGTGCTGACGCAGTCTCCGGCGTTATCAACATTAAAATGAAGCATGACGTCAATACCGGTGGTGTGACCATGCGTGGCAGCCTCACGCAATATGGTGATAACCGTCAGTTTATGGCATCAGCTTATAAAGGCTGGAACTTCGACCATAACCGCGGCAACGTGACTATTTTTGGTCAGTTCAGCCATCAGGACGGTGTGAAGCAGTGGAACCGCAAATGGGCACGTAACCCACAGGTTTCTAACACTTCCAGCGGTTCGCAGAGTTATGGTTCGGTTATCTCTACCAGCGGTACGTTTTTTAATGATGCAGGAAGCCCGGTTTTTAACGGTAATTCTGCCGGTGGTCTGACACCTTACAGCAGCTCCAGCCGTTATAACTATGCGCAGGACCAGTCACTCCTCAACGAGCTTGATAACTCAAGCCTGATGGGTGATGCACATTATGACTTTAACAAGCACTTCACGCTTTATTCTAACGTGATGTACAGTCATAAAACATCCTCAACGACAATGGCGCCTATGCCTGCTACAGGCAGCAACCCGCCTTCTACTCTGCCAAGCTCTATTATTATTCCGAGCAATTACCCTGGTAACACCAGCGGTGAAGAGCTGCAGATGTACCGTCGTATGGATGAATTTGGCAAACGTAAAGCCGATACGTCAGTTGACGCACTGACCGCTATGGTTGGCGCAAAAGGCGATATTATCGCTGGCTGGAAATACGATGCCTCCTTCACCTATGGTTCAACCATGGGCACAATGACGACATCAGGTGTGGGTAACTACGCAAAACTGCTTCAGGTCTGGGGTCTGTCTCCTGCAACACCAGGTGATTCCGGCAGTTCGCTGGTTTATAACCCGAATGCCTGTGCCGGTGCCGCCGGCTGCTCGTTCTCGAGCGCGCTGGGCCCTCTCTCTCAGGAGGCTACAGCTTACGCCAACTATAAAGAGCACGATCACTATCACTATCAGCTGCGTGACACCAACGTACGTATTCACAACGACAACGTTGTGAAAATGCCGTATGCTCACGGTGGCAGCCTGGGTATTGCTCTTGGTATGGAACACCGTAGTGAGCAGCTGAGCTATAACCCTGACCCGCTTATTCAGCAGGGTGGTACGCTGAGCAACACAATGGCTGCAACAGGTGGTGGCTTTAATGCCTCTGAAGCTTACCTTGAAGGTAACCTGACCCTGCTGCACAATGCGATGTTTGCTAAAAACCTGTCTATTGATGGTCAGGGTCGTTATTCAGGCTATAATACTTTTGGTAATACCTATAACTGGAAAGTTGGTATTAACTGGGCGCCAACCCGTGATATCGCCTTCCGTGGTACACTGGGTACGTCTTTCCGTCAGCCAAACGTGTTTGAGCTCTATGGCGGTCAGTATATGAGCTATAACGGCGCGAATGATCCATGTGATTCATCGCAGATCACAACTTATGGTGCATTACAGCCAACCGTTATGGCAAACTGCATGAAGCATGGCATTAACCCTAAAAACTTTACAGAAGCAGGGGCAGGTCAGGTTGCAACCCTTATGGGCGGTAACACCAAGCTGCAGCCTGAAGTTGGCCGTACCTATACTTTTGGTGCAACCATGACACCACGCTGGGTTCCTGGCCTGATGACCAGCGTATCCTTCTGGCATTATCGTGTATCAAACATGATTACCTCACTGCCAACACAGTATATTCTTGATAGCTGCTACACGGGTACAGGCACATCAAACTGTGCAGCGATTAACCGTCTGAGCAACGGACAGATCAACTCTGTTTCAGCTTACAATATCAATGGCGGTGCTATGACCACCAGTGGTATTGACTGGGATCTGACATACCGCATCCGTCTGACCTGGGAAGACTCGCTGATTATTTCGAATAACTTCCAGAAACTGGTGAGCTACAAGCAGCAGCTGGTTCCGGGTGGCCCGAAATATGACTATAAAGGCACGATCACCTATCAGGCCGGGGGCACATCTAACCCGACCGTACGTGACTATGCTTCTTTTACATGGCGTCATAACGACTTCAGCGTAACCTATATGCTGCAGTATATGAGCGGCATGCACTGGAACGACGGTTCAAACCGTATTTACAAATCACAGGGTTATGGTCGTGTTAAAACACCAAACATGGTTCTTCAGGACCTGACCTTTAACTATAACTACAAGAAATGGGCATTCCAGTTCGAAGTTCAGAACCTTGCGAACAAACAGCCTCCGTTCCTTGTTAACTCTTCTGATAACAGTAACGACTCAACATATGGTGGTTACTATGCAGGTCGTACCTTCCTGCTGCAGGCTGGCACAACCTTCTGATAAGATCTTCCTGATCTGAAACAGGCAGGGCCGCTGTTGAGACATCAACAGCGGCCCTTTTTGTATGAAAATAACCGGTTTTAATTCAGGTTTATAAAATCTGGCGCAGCTGAATAGTGCGGTCATCATCTGTTTTAAGGGTGAGGGTGCTGCCACTGGCCTGCCAGCTTGTCGCAGCCCGCAGCAGCCCGTTAAATATGTCAGCCCGCTGCATAATTGCGCCAGAGCAGGCCATGAGTGTATTCATGCCGCTTTGCTGGTGAATGATCCTGCCTTCTGGTCTGACAGTCATCCCCCCTGAGTAACGGTTGCACCCGTCAGAGCCAGAGACATCACCTGTGGCGTTGATGTTGAGGGTCGGGGTTTGCTGCACATCCGGGGCCATATCAGTTGTTGCATCTGTAAGGCTTGGCCGGTCGTTGCCTGCCGTAACAGGAGTGCCGTTTAATGCCGTAACAACCCAGCTTGTGCCGTTAATAATCGCTGCTCTGGCAGGGTCGCCACCGCAGCCATGATAAGTGCCCTGCGGTGTTTTTACGGTCACTGTCTCGCTGTAGGTCTGACCTGTTGTACTGTTTGTGCAGGTCTGAGGGGTCACATCAACTTTCATTTTTTTAGTGAGATAGGTTCTGTGCGCTGCATCGCTCTCATCCTCCGTCAGTGTTTTAATCTGTGTCGGTGCACCCTGCCGGTTAAAGGTGAGTGTGTTGCCAGAGAGCGTCAGGTGCCAGTCGGGCGAGGAGCCTGCTGCCTGATAAACGTCATCTGAATTTTGTACGGACTGCGGCACTGCGGGAGAAGATTTATGAAATAAAGAGCATCCCCCTGTCAGGAGAGGCAGGCTCAGACTTAGTCCTCCCATAAGCATATGCCTGTAAGAGGTCGTGAAAACAGTTTTTGTTTTTCTGATCATGGTATTCGCTGTTTTGTTTCAGAATATGTTTTTTCAGAATAGTAGAGCGGAGAAGATAATGCCAGTTTGCATTACTTTTCCGGTTATTTAACCTCTCTGATGAGGCTGAAATTTATAAAGGGCAGGCGATAATACAGGCCTGCCCATAGTGATACTGTTTCAAATAGTTCCGCGCTAACACCAGCCCGGGCATGATAATGGCGTAACCTGTCAGTTACAGGTCGTCTTTGCTGCATAAAGCAATGTCAGAAGCCAGTTCATCAACACGGGCAGGGTCGGCATCCCACGCGAACATAAAGCGCGCGCCGCCACCAATGAAGGTATAAAAACGCCAGCCTCTGGCGCGGAGTTTTTCAAATAATATGTCTGACCCACGTATGAAGACACCATTGGCCTGCACCGGAAAAAGCAGATCAATACCGGGAAGAGCCTTTATCGCATCAGCCAGCTTTTGTGCGCAGGCATTGCCATGTGCCCCGTTGCGCAGCCAGGCGCCACTTTCGAGCATATGCACCCAGGGTGCTGACAGAAAACGCATTTTAGAGGCAAGCTGTCCGGCCTGTTTACAGCGATAGTCAAAGCCGTCTGCCAGGGCGGGGTCAAAGAAGACAACAGCCTCACCCACCATCATACCGTTTTTTGTGCCGCCAAAGCACAGCACATCCACACCGGCTTTCCAGGTTATGTCGGCCGGGCTGCACCCGAGAGAGGCACAGGCATTGGCAAAGCGTGAGCCGTCCATATGCAGGCGCAGGCCAAGCGCACGGCAGGTTTGTGAAATGGCGCGTATTTCGTCGGGTGTATAAATCTCGCCGGTTTCTGTGGGTTGCGTGATAGTGACAGCCCGTGGGCGGGGGTAGTGAATGTCAGAACGGCAGGTGGCCAGAGAGCGGATATCCTCAGGGGTGAGCTTTGCGCTGTCAGTGCGTGCGACCAGCAGCTTTGCCCCGCCGGAGAAGAATTCAGGTGCGCCACATTCGTCAGTTTCGACATGCGCGCATGAGGCACAGATCACGCTGTTGTAGGACTGGCATAAAGAAGCCAGAGCCAGCGAGTTTGCTGCCGTGCCGTTAAAAACGAAAAAGACCTCGCATTGTGTATCAAACAGCGTGCGAAAGGCCTGTGCGGCGCGTGCTGTCCATTCATCCTCACCATAAGCGACGAGAGAACCACTATTGGCCTGTTGCATAGCCTCCCATGCTTCAGGGCAGGCCCCGGCATAGTTATCACTGGCAAATTGCTGGGCCATAACGTGTGCTCCTTAATGTGATGGCGGTCATGGCCCTGTTTAGCACAGCAAACAGGTAGCAGGCAGAGGCAAAACAGTGCTTTACTCGTTTTGCCCGGGCAGAGCAGCCTGTCTGCCCCATATAGAAGACGGAGCACAGTGTACATGCCGGTTACTCCCGCAGATGCCCTGATTATTGTTGATGTTCAGAACGATTTTCTGCGTGGCGGGGCGCTGGTCGTGCCAGGGGCTGAGCGTATTCTGCCCGTTATTAACCAGCTTACTGACATGCCTTTTCAGACTATTGTCACCACACAGGACTGGCACCCCGCAGACCACTGCTCTTTTCACAGCAGCGGGGGGCCATGGCCGCGCCACTGTGTGCAGGGCACATACGGGGCTGAGCTGTCTTCAGTGCTGCATACGCGCAGGGTGTCAGCCTTTTTCAGAAAAGGAACAATGCGGGACACGGACAGTTATTCAGCCTTCTCTGATGCCGGAGGCTATCACCCCACAGGGCTGAACGGCTTTTTGCATGAGCGTGGGGTAAAGCGGGTTTTTGTGTGCGGGCTGGCTTATGATGTCTGCGTGGCTGATACCGCCTGTGACGCCGCATTACTTGAGTTTGAGACCAGGGTTATTACCGATGCCTGCGCCAGCATTCAGCCTGAAACCGCCCGCCAGGCGACCAGCCGCCTGCACCAGCGTATGATAGGTCTGGTAACTGCGCGTGATCTGAATATGAGAGCGTAAAAGCTGGCAGGTCAGTGCAACCGAGCCATACACTGTGTTCAGGGCGGGGCATACCCCGCATAGACGGGCGGGCTTATCCTGGTTAGAGTCTGCGTCAACCTGAACTTCACAAGGAGGCTCTCCAGATGATCTCACAGGACAAAATCTCCATTCCGGGGCTTGGTAAATCTGTCTCACGCGTTGCGCTTGGCACGTGGGCGATCGGCGGCTGGATGTGGGGCGGACCCGATGATGATAACGCGATACGCACCATTCACAGCGCGCTTGATGAGGGCATTGACCTGATCGACACCGCGCCGGTTTATGGCTTTGGGCACTCTGAAGAAGTGATTGGCCGTGCGCTTGAGGGCCGGCGTGACAAGGTGGTTATTGCCACCAAAGTGGGCCTGAACTGGAAAGATGAAAAACCTTTTCGTGACAGCAGCCCGGCGCGCATCCGCCAGGAGGTGGAAGACTCCCTGCGCCGCCTGAAAACTGATTATCTCGACATTTATCAGGTGCACTGGCCTGATGATAAAACCCCCGTTGCTGAGACGGCCAGCGTGCTGGCTGAACTGGTGAAGGAGGGGAAGGTGCGCACACTGGGCGTATCGAACTATTCGGTCGCACAAATTGAAACTTTCAGGCAGCATGCGCCACTTTCTGTTTTGCAGCCGCCCTATAACCTGTTTGAGCGTGATATTGAAAAAGATATTCTGCCTTACATGGTCGGGCACAAGCTGGTGGGCCTGGGTTACGGCCCGCTGTGTCGTGGGCTGCTGGCCGGTAAAATGACGGCTGAGACGACTTTCCCTGCGACTGACCTGCGTAGTGGTGACCCTAAATTCCAGGCACCGCGCTTTAAGCAGTATCTTGCAGCGGTTGAGCAGCTGCGCGCCCTGGCAGATAAACATGGTAAGTCTGTTATGGTGCTGGCTATTCGCTGGGTGCTTGACCAGGGGCCGCTCATTGCCCTGTGGGGGGCAAGAAAGCCTGCTCAGATCGAAGGGGTGGCCGATGTGTTTGGCTGGCACCTGAGTGAGGCAGACCGTGCGGAGATTGATCGTATTCTTAAAACAACAATCACTGACCCGGTCGGGCCTGAATTTATGGCGCCACCTAACCGCTGATTACAGCATATGTCACAGTCTCTGCCCGCAGGGGCTGTGACATAGTGTGCTGGCAATGTCATCAGTATAAAATGTGATGACCTGAAATTTTACTTTATAAATGGATTTCGACTTTACTTAGAGAGGATCCAAAAAAATCATTTTTCTCGATAATAATACTTTTCTTTTCTTCTGGTATATAAAATAGATTCGTATTTAAATGAATAACAATTTTTTTTATGCGGCCTGAGAGGGAGAGTAATTTACTGAAGTAGGGGCTGGAAGGAAGAGTCAGATCTATAGAAATTTCAGAGTGTTCTATCCCGCCTGATACTTTGAACAGACTGCCGGTACTATTACATGTTAATTTTGATTTTATTTTATTGGTTAAATTAATTGCGCCATCTTTAAACGCATATACCGGATCTAAAAAACATGACTTCCCGCTTAATTCTATTGATTCATTAAGTGATTCATCAAGATTTCTATCAAATATATTTATTAATTCTATTTCTTTTATTTCAATTAAAATACAATTTTCATATCTAAAATAATTAAATTCCATATTAGATTCTTTTGAATATGATTTTGTTATAAAATTACTTCCATTATAAATGTATTTAAATAATTCACTTGTCATTTTTCTATCCTTTCTTGATTAATTTATCCATATTTATTTATGTTATTTTTAATATAATCAAGTAAAATATAATATGTAATTATAATGAATGTTTTTTTGAAGCGTAATGCAGCAGAGATACTGTGCCATGCGGGTTATATCTGTCATGCCTCTGTTACACTAAAAAAACTCTTATCCACAATCAGTTGAGGTGCTAGGGTGACCTCCCGGCCCTGCAGGGCAGTGGTGGATTAAGGTACCATGATTTTTGACTTTGAAAGTGACTTTGCAGGTTCTTTACGCTGCATTCCGATGATTGCCCGCCAGAAACTCGATATTGTAGCGATTAAAATGAGCCTTCGTCAGTGGAGCAGGCTTTCGCGTGAGGAGCGCGGTCAGCTGACCGAACAGCCCTGCACAACCCCGCAGCAGGTTGAGGCTTATCGTACGCTGGTGCTGCACCTTATTGCCACCAGAACTGATGAACCCGCTAAACTGCTTGCGGCACAAAACCTTGCAGACTGGCAGCAGACCGTTCACGTGCCTGATGCCGTGCTGGCACAGGCCCACGCTGATAACGTGCCGCCGCCTGCGCTGAGTGTGTGGCAGAGCCTTACGCCGCTGCAGCGCTTTGCCCTGATTAAACTTGCACGATCACAGCATGAAAATGAGAATTTCGTACCCGCCATGAAAGAGTTCGGCATTCTCGCATAATTATCTGACTGCATCACTGACCGGTGGCATGTGTTACCGGCCTTTTTTGTCGTTTTCCAGCCACGCTGGTTCCTTCTGAGGAATTGTTATCATGAGCCAAGAGAAAGAAGCCCTCTTTAAACCCTATCACCATCCGGCGGGTGGCTGGGGGGCGGCCGGGGCGACGGCCAAAGTGCTTATGGAGCAGAGTGTGCTGGTTAAAGGCTCTCGCGGCTTGCTGGCTATGAACCAGCCTGGCGGGTTTAAATGCCCCAGCTGTGCTTTCCCTGACCCTGACGAGCGCAAAACACTCGAATTTTGTGAAAACGGTGCCAAGGCACTGGCGCACGAGGCGACAAAGGCCCGCATCACGGCCGATTTTTTTGAAGAATTTACCGTCACGCAGCTGATGGAAAAAAGCGATTACTGGCTCGAAATGCAGGGGCGGCTTACTGAGCCCATGCGCTATGACGCTGCAACTGACAAATATGTGCCCGTCTCGTGGGATGATGCCTTTGCCATGATCGGCCGGCACCTCCGCTCGCTCGACAGCCCCGACCAGGCCGAGTTTTATACATCAGGCCGCACAGCTAACGAGACTGCGTTTCTCTACTCTATTTTTGTGCGCGAGTTCGGCACCAACAATTTCCCCGACTGCTCTAATATGTGCCATGAGCCAACAAGCCGTGGCCTGGCTCCGGCTCTGGGTGTGGGCAAGGGCACCATTGTCATGGCAGACTTTGAGCACGCCGAGGCTATTTTTGTCGTAGGGCAGAACACCGGTACTAACTCACCGCGTATGATGACCAATCTGGTTGAAGCTCGTAAGCGTGGCATCCCCATTGTGCTCATTAACCCGATGCCAGAGCGTGCGCTGATCCGCTTTACTGAGCCGCAGGATATGGTGAAGATGGCAACCATGGGCTCAACCGCGATCTCGAACGAGTTTGTGCATGTGCGCATTGGCGGTGACCTTGCCATTTTCAAAGGCATTATGAAGGTTCTGTTTGAAGCTGATGCCCGCGGTGAAGACGCACTTGATAAAGAGTTTCTGGCAGAGCACACGCTGGGTCTTGAAGAGCTGCGTGCCGATGCGCTGAGTTATGACTGGGCTGATATTACCCGCATTTCTGGCGTGTCAGAGGAGCAGATCCGCAAACTTGCTGCTATTTACCAGAAATCTAACGCTACGATCATCTGTTATGGCATGGGCATTACCCAGCATCAGAAAGGTTCAAACCTTGTGCAGCAGGTCGCAAACCTGCTGATGCTGCGTGGCAATTTTGGCAAACCTGGTGCAGGCATTGCCCCTATACGTGGCCATTCCAACGTGCAGGGTGACCGCACTGTGGGTATTGATGAAAAACCCACTCAGGCCTATCTCGACAAAGTGCGCGATGTGTTTGGCTTTGAACCCCCGCGTGAGCACGGCCACCATGCCGTTGAATCGCTTGAGGCGATGGAGGCCGGCACCGCTAAGGTCTTTATTGGCATGGGTGGTAATTTCATTCGTGCGATGCCTGACACTGAGCGGTCATATGCGGCTATGTCGCGCCTTAACCTGACCGTTGGCATTACCACCAAGCTGAACCGCGGCCACCTGGTACATGGTAAAGATGCGCTTATTCTGCCCGTTGTTTCTCGCTCTGAGCGGATTATCACCAGTGCGGGTGAGCAGTTCGTCACGATTGAAGATGCGATGTCAAATGTCACAGCTTCACGCGGGGTGTTTGACCCGGTCAGCCCGCAGGCTCTGCCAGAGACTGAAATTGTGTGCCGCATGGCTATGGCAACACTGCCTGAGTCCCGCCTGGACTGGGCGGCCTATCAGGAGGATTACTCCCTCATCCGCGATAAAATTGCGGCGGTTTACCCCGAGATTTATGCTGACTTTTCTGAGCGGATCAAACACCCTAAAGGTCTGCACCTTGACGTGGCACCCCGCCGCCGTGTGTGGAAAACAGAGACCGGTAAAGCCAATATCTTTGTGCTGCCCGGCCTTGAGGTGAATGATGTGGTGGCCGAACCTGGCATGCTGCGCCTGGCGACGATCCGCTCTCACGATCAGTATAATACCACGATCTATAGCAACAGCGACCGTTATCGTGGCGTGTATAACACCCGCATGGTGGTGTTTATGAACCGTGATGACATGAAAGAGCGTGGCCTGGCCAACGGGTCGGTCATTGTGCTTGAAACCTGCACGGAGGACGGATATCGCCGCCATGTTGATGGTCTGAGCGTGGTTGACTACCCCATGCCACGCGGGGCCATTGCCGGGTATTACCCTGAGCTGAACCCGCTTTTGCCACTTGAGTATTTTGATAAGGTGAGCGGTACCCCTGCCGCCAAGTCTATTCCCGTTCGGGTGGTGGCCAGTGCGGCTGAGGCCGAAGCCACTCCGATCAGGATCGCAGGTTAAATAAACAGCCTGCTATGGTGTGCTGCCTCCCGTTGCGTAAGGGGGCGGTTGCCAGGCGGTCTCATGGCGTTGTCTGACAGTGCGGGGCTTAACAGCTCTGCACCGTGCAGGCATATGCTTCATGCAGCGTCATGATGTCATCACGCTCAATTTCTTCCGCCAGGGCGGTCAGTGTGTCACAGCACTCAAGGGCGGCCAGCGGGGCAGAGGCAAGATAAAGACTGTCAATCTGCGGGCGCAGGCGCGCTGCAAGTGTTTTAATATGGCGGGCAATATCGGTCAGGGTGGCGCAGTCTGTGCGTTCCTGCTGGCAATACCAGGCGTGTGTGCCCGGCAGCGGCGCCATGCGGGGCGCATCGTCGCAGACATGGCGAGAGAGAGACATAAGGCAACCTCCGGCACTGTAGAGAGGGGAGGGCTTTGTTCTGCCACTGACCAGCACAGACATGCGCAAAAAAAAGACCTGCACAGAGCCGGATTATAGTACATCCGGATATGCAGGTTTTTTTATTTCAGATCAGACAATATTAAAACTGACCCAGGCTGTAACGCTCAAGCCAGCGCGCATAGGACGGAGGTAAAACCCATGCGGCGCGGTCGGCCCGCAGGGCTTTTGCTGCGGCATATGTCCAGTGCGGGTTGGCAAGATGCGCCCGCCCGACAGAGACAAGGTCAAGCCTCTCTTCAGCGACAGCCTGCTCAGCTACGGCAGGCACCTCAAAGCCCCATGCGGTGGTGACAGGTATGCCGGCTTCTTTACGCACACGCTCGGCATAAGGCGCCATAAAGCCAGGCCCCCAGGGGATGTGCACATCAGGGATAGTAAAGCCCATGCTGACACTGAGCAGATCAAGGCCTTCTTTTTTCAGGCGTTTGATCAGATACAGCGAGTTGGCAAATGTTTCCTCATCGCGGCCGTCAAATTCAATTACGCCAAAGCGGGCCGTCAGCGGCAGGTGCTCAGGCCAGACTTTTTTGACCTCAGCCAGAGTTTCAATCAGAAAACGGCAGCGGTTTTCAAGGCTGCCACCATAAGCATCGGTGCGCTGGTTGGTGTATTCTGAAAAAAAGCTCTGTGCCAGGTAGCCATGGGCAAAATGCAGCTCGATCCATTCAAACCCGGCTTCAAGGGCGCGGCGTGCGGCATCAGCAAACTGCTGCTTAACCGTTGCAATATCGTCAGTGGTCATTGCTTTGGGTGTGCGTGGCAGGTGCGCACCAAACGCAATGGCTGAAGGGGCAATGGTCTGCCAGCTGCGCGGGTCGCTTTCGGGAATATGGTCATCGCCTTCCCAGGGGATGTTCGCGCTGGCTTTGCGGCCTGCATGTGCGATCTGAATTCCAGGCACCGCCCCGCCGTCTTTAATGGCTTTTACAACGGGAACAAAGGCTTCTTTCTGTTCATCATTCCACAGGCCGAGGCAGCCCGGGGTGATACGCCCTTCAGGGGCAACAGCCGTGGCTTCAACGACCACAACGCCGGCTCCCCCCCGTGACAGTGCGCCATAATGAACATGGTGGCCGTCATTAGGCATGCCATCGGTGGCGATATACTGGCACATTGGCGGCACAGCCACGCGGTTGCGCAGGGTAATGTCTTTAAGCGTAAAAGGCTTTAGCAGGGCGGGAGAGGCCATAAGAAAAACTCCTCAATGTCATGTAACGTGGTAACGCCCTTAAGTTAGGTATTGCGCAGGCAACAATAAATGGCCTAATCGTTCGAACATAACGAACTGAAACGCAATCATGTCATCACCGCATTTTGCTGCACTCGAGGCTTTTGTGCAGGCTGCTGAAACCGGCAGTTTTAAAGAAGCAGGGCGCAGACTGGGTATTTCCTCCTCAGCTATCGGGCGCACTATCGCCCGCCTTGAAGCCGGGCTTGAGGTCAGGCTGTTTTATCGCTCAACACGGGCCATTGCCCTGACGGCTGAGGGCGAGAAGTTTCTGGTGCGCTGCCATCGTATTTTTGCTGAGTATGAAGCCGCACGTGAGGAGATGGGGGAGGTTACAACCGCACCGGTGGGGCGGCTGCGTGTGGGTTTTCCCAGTATGGGCACAGAGATGATGCATCATATTATCGCGTTTCAGAGCGAGTATCCTGAGATTGAGCTTGATCTCGACTTCAGTGACCGCCTGGTCAATGTGGTGGAGGAGGGGTTTGATGTCGTGATGCGTATTGGCACAGTGGAAGATTCACGCCTCAGAATGCGCCGTCTCAAGGGGTTCAGGCATCAGCTGGTGGCTACTCCGGCTTATATTGCCCGTTATGGCCACCCGCAGCAGGTCAGCGACCTGACAGCGCATCGCTGCCTGCGTTATCGCTACCCCACAACAGGCCGCCTTTCGCCCTGGACCTTTTTGCATAACGGGCAGAGCCTGCGCCCTGAGCTGCCACAGTCGGCAGTGGCCAATAATGTCAGCACGCTGCTGAGTATGGTGATGGGCGACCAGGGTATTGCCCTGCTGCCCGACCTGATTGTGAGTGAAAACCTCAAAGCAGGTAAGCTCACCGCTGTTTTTGATGCCTGCGTTTATGACGAACGTGCGGTTAGTCTGCTATGGCCATCCAGCCGGCAGTATCTGCCCAAAGTGCGTGTTTTTGTGCAGTTTATGGCCAGCCGTCTGGAGCGTGAGCTGGCATAAAAAGGCCAGCCGCATTTTTCAGTTCACAGTTTGCGGGCAAACCACACAACCCGCCCCAGAATCTGCACCTGGTCGGCGGGCACATCATACGGGCTGAAACGCGGGTTTTCTGATTTAATACGCACCATCGGCTCTGATGTGCCATGGGCACGCTCAACCCATTTGCACACCACACCATCTCCGTCAAAAAGCACGAAAATACCTGGCTCGATAATAGATGTTTTGCGTGTATCGATCAGCACCATATCGCCATTATGCAGCACAGGGTCCATCGACTGGCCCTCAACCTCAATAACTCTGAGGTCAGCAGGGGCAGCATTCAGTGCACCACGAACAAATTCTTCTTCAAAAAATTTAGGGCGGCCAAGCAGCGTGTCTTCCACATAGCGGCCCCCGCCGGCTCCTGCCCGGACAGAAAGAAAAGGCACGGCTACATATCCTGGCGGGTTGAGGTCACTGGTAACAGCCGGCAGGTCAGGCTGGAGCACATACTCCGTCTCGCACCTGCTGCTTTCAGCTCGTTTCCCCCCGCTGCCGGGAAAGAGCAGGTCGCGCGCTGTGCAGCCAAGAATGGCGGCAACGCGTTCAAGCTTTTCTCCCCCGGGGTTGCGGGACTTACCTTTGAGAATATCACGAACATAAGTGTCTCCCACACCTGCATTTCTGGCCAGAGCTTTCTGTGTCAGGCCAAGCAGGCGCATGCGGCGTTCAAGTTCACTGGCAACGGACGAGCGTATCATGATGCTGACTATTTCATGTGGGTAAATGAAAAAGGGGAGAAAGGGAGATATCACATATTTCGGGCTTGACCAAATGTGATAGGTCACACTACTTATAAAACAAGCCTTCTGCCTGATTCGAGGAGAACGGCTTTTACGTTCATGACAGGGAAAACTGACAATGCACGCCATTCCTTCCTCTTCTGATTTATCAGGTATGCTTTCTGCAAAGCATAGGGAAAATTCATTAAAAAAAGATTTTCCTTTCAGAGGAGTATGTCGAAAAAGAAGGAAGCTTCCCTCTCATCATCCCCGGCAGTATGTGACAAAGCAGGATGTTAGTTTTTCTGCGTCCGGAGGTTGTGATGTGTCACCCAATAATGTGACAATTCCCCCCATGGTTGTATCCTCCGACTCTGTACCGCCTGATGCCGCCAGCCGCATAGCTGCACGCTCATGCACGAGTGCTGCCCATGTGTGGCACATGGTGTCGCTGCGCCGTGCCGGTTTCTCTCTGCGTCAGATTGGCAGGCGCTCAGGGCGCTGTATGGAGGGCGTGCGCCAGGCCCTGATGCGCTACGAGCAGGCCCTGAGCGAACTGCGTGACCCTGCCTCTGAGGAGGAGGGCGAGGAGCTTATGATGTGCGGCATGTTCCGTGACCCTGAGCCGCTGCCTCCCGGCCACCCTGTGGCAATGCGCGGCCTGTGGCGCGGCCTTGAACACTGGAGGGATTTTGTATGAGCCGGCGCCGGTGGTCAAAATTCTGGTGGCAGGATTATGAGCAGGATGCCGCTTTGCGCCTGTGTTCGCTTGCTGCCCAGGGGTTATGGATGCGCCTGCTTTGCCTGATGCACGAGGCGGAGCCTTATGGCCATCTGTGCCTTAACGGGCAGCCTTTGCAGCCGCGGCAGCTTGCGGTGATGACGGGTGTAGCAGCCCGCCAGGTGGTGCGTTTAATGGCAGAACTTGGCCAGGCTGGTGTGTACAGCACCAGTGCTGAGGGCTGTGCGAGTGCAGCCGCTTTCGCCCGGCCGAACCCGTCGCCTGGATAGAGGGTGCCCTGCGCCGCCGGCTTGAAAGCACGGTGTATCAGGGTGCGGCACGCAGCGTTACAGGCCGTCAGCCTCATGCCGTGCGTATGGATGCCTGGCGCAATGTGCCTGATATGGAAGGAATATAGCACGATGGAAATGGTGTCTGGCGCCTTTGCGCGGTCAGCTCATAGCGTGCTGTCAGAGCAGGCTGTGGTTGCTGGTTATCAGCCCCCCTGTGCCGCATTGCGTGCGGCTTTTGCTGTGTGCCTGGCTGGTACACCCGTGCTGCGGCGTGATCTCTCCCCTGCGCTGATGGCTGAGCTTGAGCATTATGCAGCCTGGCTTAAAAAACTGGGGGGGCTGGTGACAAACCCGCCAGGGGGTGACAGTGCTGCGGCCCGGTGTGCCGCAATTTTTGAGGTGTGTGGCGAGCTTGCCGCCGGTGTGTGGAACCGCTCAGCCCGCATGGCATGGGTGCGTCAGCCCCCGCGTAATGACTATTATGCCGGGGCACGCTGGCCCAGCCCCAGCGAGCTTTATACGCTGCTTGTACCGTTTGACACCGCCCTGCGCCGCGATGAGGAAGGCTGCCGGAAGCTGATGAAGTCTTTAAAAAATCACTGAAATTTAAATTATTTTTCTCATGAATAAGGAAAGAGGATCATGCCTGTTCAGACTGGATTTGTGGCACGCACGGATGAGTTGAATGGCCCGACGGCGGAACGTCTGCAGCACTCTGATTTTATAACTACGTCTGCACCGGCGCGGGTGCTGCGCACTGTGCAGGCCTTGCTTCATGCCGGAGATATTACACAGTCAGCCGCTGATGCCGGAGAGAGATGGTATCAGAATTATGTATTCGGATACTGCAATTATACCGAATGGCCTGAAAATTTTCAGCGTGTTTCACTCACCCGTCATGACCAGGTGTCATGGCAGCTTTTGCGGGCTCAGGCTATGACACGGGTAACACTGGTGCGCGAGGCTCTGGGACTGTGCGCACACCAGCGCCTGCGTATGATGCTGGTTGACGAGCTGTCGTTTCGTGCAATGGGCAGCGCGCTGTTTCCTGCTTTGTCGGCCAGTTCTGCACAGCGCAAGGTAGCGGCACAATGTGCTTTGCTGCTTGAGCAGCTCGAAGCGTTTGAGGAAGTACAGCGTAAAGCTACGAAAGAGAGAAAGAGTAATTAAAAATAAAATTGAATTTAAATGAAGAATATGTATGGTATTTATAGAGTAGATAATGCAGGAGTTTTTATGTCAGAAAAAAAAGAAAAAAGTGACGAAAAAACAAATACTTCAAATGTAAATGTTTCTTCGTCGGTTTCGTCCTCAACACTTCAGGGGAAGCCAGTGAATTGTATAGGAACGGAAAATTTTAAGGAGGATGCCAAGCAGACAACACTGCAAAACAAAAAAGTCAATTGCATAATCACCGAAGGTAAGGAAGAAGGCCATAAATAGCAGGCAATAAAAAATATAAAATAACACTGATAGCCAAAGCGCAAAGTGGTGCAGACGCAAGCAGTGTCACTGCCAGGTTCTGACACCACTTTGCTTTTTTTGCTCCTTTTCTGCTTTTTGAAATACTTTCAAAATTAACCTTTAAAAGGTAATATTGTACTTCAGCTAATGAAGATGTGAACATAGCAGAATCTTTAAAATTATCTTCTGTGGGGGAGGTTGCGCCCAGTGTTTGCGCCCATAGTCCGGCCGCGGCGCAGATTGCTGATGCAATCCACATTACAGCAGATATTATTAAAAATATTTTTATATAGGGTAAAAAAGTGGGAGAGAAATTTTTATTTGATTCCTGGGTGATGTAAAAAAATGCGCCAATTGCAGAAAGAGAAAAAGTTGATGATTGCGTTAAAATAGAAGTGCTTTTTGTGTAAGTGTTTCTTGCACCTTCAACTATTTGTTTGTTGGTATCTTTTGTTATTTCGAGATAAGTTTTGAGTGTTTTATTTATTTCGTCTGTTTCATCAGATTTGCATGAATTGAAATCTATCCTGGGCCATTTATCCTCTGTTTTTTTATTTGAGCTCATTATGTTTCTCCTTTGCAGTATTTATAGAATCGAAATAATAAGAAAAAAACCTGTATATTAAATGGTTTTTATAAATTGTTTTTCTTTTAATAAAAAAATTGTCTGCGCGCGTGGTCAGGCTTATCTCTCAGGCATCATCACAAAAAAACTGCCTGACGCAGCAGGCTCTGCCCCGGTCAGGTGGCCGGGCCTGCGCCGCTTTTTTCTTCTTTTTCAGGAGAGAACAGATGATATCACATTCTGCTTCCTGTGCAGGTCAGCTGGCTGTGGGGCATGTTGTGCTCTCGGCGGCAACCTGCTGGGTTATTATGCAAAAACGCGGCCAGTCTGTGTTGCTGTGCCCGGTGCCTGCAGCTCCGCTGACCCGCCACGGTGCTGACCTTATGCTGCCACCATCTGTTGTGCCGGTGCCAGGCTGTGGTGAGGGCGCGCTGATACGATGCCGCCCTGTATGGCGTAAGCATAGCCGGGGGCTGGTTAAAGTCGCATCGTTGCCGCAGGCTTTTATCAGTCATATGCAGGCTACTCTCAGAACTGAGATACTGTGTCAGCATTCTGAAGATGAGTCAGGCAGGTCGCAGCCGCGGCCTTATATGCTTTCATCTTATAAAAAACACAAAAATTATATGACATTTTCATGAGGGATTATGCCCCGTAAGCCTGTAGTCAGAGCTCTGCCGCAGGGGGAGGCCCCGGCCGCGCCCGCACGGCGGCGCAGGGTGCGCTCGACCGAGACTCCGCTTGATATTTTTCTGCGCATTATGCGTGGTGATGACACTGTGACCGACCGCCAGTTTGAAGCTGCAAAAGTAGCGGCACCTTATGTGCATCCTAAACTGACCGGCATGTCGGTCAGCGCGGTGATGTGTAAAGGGGCAGAAGAATATTCAGATGAAGAGCTCACGCATCTTATACAGTCATGTGCGGCAGGCAGTTCGCAATGAGCTGACCAGCAGGGCAGAAGCCCGCGCAGGGCTTGAGGCATTTACACGTCGCACAATGGCTGGTTACCGGTGCGGGGCGCATCATCGTCTGTTATGTGCCAGACTTGATGCCGTTGCACGGGGTGAGATCACCCGGCTGATGGTGTTTATGCCCCCCCGGCATGGCAAATCTGAGCTGATAAGCAGGCGTTTTCCGGCGTGGTATCTGGGGCAGTACCCTGACAGGCAGGTGATCTGTGCGGCGTATAGCGCCACTCTCGCCCAGGACTTCGGGCGCACGGTGCGTAATCTTGTGGCTTCACCAGGGTTTACGGCATTGTTTCCCGCTGTCAGCCTGGCGGCAGACAGTGCAGCACGTGACACCTGGCATACTGCGGTGGGGGGCAGTTATACTGCAACCGGCACCGGAGGCGGGCTGACCGGGCGCGGTGCTCATCTTGCTCTGATTGATGACCCGGTAAAAGACCGTCAGGAGGCTGAAAGCCCCTTACGTCGTCAGGCTGTGTGGGAGTGGTATCGTTCAGTGTTGCGTACGCGGCTTATGCCGGGTGGTGCTATTGTGCTGGCCATGACCCGCTGGTCACCTGATGATCTGGCCGGGCGTTTGCTGGCTGATATGAAAAATGGCACGGGTGAGGCGTGGGAGGTGCTCTCGCTGCCCGCTATGGCGGAGGAGCAGGAAACCCCTGATGCGCTCGGGCGTCTGCCAGGTGCTGTGCTGTGGCCCGAGGCCTTTGCGCCTCAGGCGCTGCATGATCTGCGCCTGGCTGTGGGGGAGCGTGAGTGGAGCGCTCTTTACCAGCAGCGGCCAGTGCCGGCTGAGGGGCATTTGTTCAGCACAGCTCTGATGACGGTGCATGATGCTCTGCCAGCACAGGGGCAGAGCGTGCGGCGGTGGGATTTAGCTGCGACAACCCGCAACAGGTCTGACTGGACAGCGGGAGTGAAAATGACCCGCCTGCCAGATGGTCGCTATGCTGTGGCTGATGTTGTGCGCCTGCGCGGAGACCCCGCTCAGGTTGAGGCGGCTTTGCTGGCCACGGCCTCGCAGGATGGAGCGGCCACTGAGATTATTCTGCCCCAGGACCCCGGGCAGGCGGGTGTGGCACAGGTGCGCTATCTGGCCGGGCGCCTGGCGGGGTATCGGGTGCGGGCTGTGCGTGAAACGGGCGATAAAGCCACACGGGCGGCCCCTTTTGCCGCACAGGTCAATGCGGGCAATGTTCTTGTTCAGCGCGCCTCCTGGACTGCACATTTTTTAGAGGAGCTGTCGCTTTTTCCTGCCGGCGGGCATGATGACCAGGTGGATGCAGCTGCCGGGGCTTTTGCTGCCCTGGCTGGCACACTCGCACTGCCTCAGTTCAGCCCTGCTTTCCTCTCTCATATCTGAAGGGGAGCAGGGCAGGGCGGCCTGGTGCTTACTGTGCGTGTTCGCCCCCGGCCTGTGCGGCCCTCTCACGCAGGGCGCGCTGGCGTTCTCTTTCCTCTTTACGGGCACGGTGCTTTTTGGCACGTACCTCAGCCATTTCGGCACCCAGATGCGCCTCGCCGCGCTGCTCTGCCAGGTGGGTCTGGCGTTCGCGCTCAGCATAGCGGGCACGCTGTTTGTCGGTTCTGTCTTTATGGCAGTGCGGGCAGCAGATGCCGGCCTCATAAAGCGGAGAGGCAAGGTCATCTTCATCCAGCGGGGCACGGCAGGCATGGCACAGAGTCAGGTTGCCTGGTTCAAGTCCGTGGCGCACGGTTACGCGCTGGTCAAACACAAAACATTCACCCTCCCACAGGCTTTCTTCCTGCGGCATGGTTTCAAGATATTTTAAAATGCCACCTTTGAGGTGATAGACCTCATCCAGGCCTTCAGCTTTGGCAAAGGCGGTTGATTTTTCGCAGCGAATTCCCCCGGTGCAGAACATGGCAATGCGTGGTTTGCGGCCTTCGGCCTCAAGGGCTTCGCGTTTGTCACGCAGCCACTGAGGAAACTCGCGAAAGGTTTTAATGTCCGGGTCAATCGCCCCTTTAAACGTGCCAACAGCCACCTCGTAGTCGTTGCGGGTGTCTATCAGCACGGTGTCGGGGTCACTGAGCAGCGCGTTCCATTCTTTCGGGTCGAGATAAGTACCGACTTCAGAGCGCGGGTCGAGGTCTGGCACACCCATCGTCACGATTTCAGCCTTAAGGCGCACTTTCATGCGCAGGAAGGGCATGGCGGGGGCACGTGAGAATTTGACTTCAATTTCGGCACAGCCTGGCAACGTGCGGATATGCGCTAAAACGGCTTCAATACCTTCGTCTGTGCCGGCAATAGTGCCGTTAATGCCTTCGCGTGCAAGCAGCAGAATACCTTTTACACCCTGCGCATCGCATACGGCGCGCAGGGGCGCACGCAGGGCCTCGGCATTTTCAAAAGGGGTAAAGCGGTAAAGAGCCGCGACACGAAAAGGGAGGGATTCGGTGTGAGTGTCGGGGGCAGAAGGTGTGTTCGTCATCATGACAGCATCCGGTATCAGGGATTGCAGTCCGGTTAGAGGCAGCACAGGCCGGTTTATCACCGCAATCACGCGTTTGTTATATCGTGGCCTGCCAGGCAGGTCAGGCCAGATTTACTCCCTGTTTTGCCGGTGCTGCAAGTGGCATGGGGAGAAGTTTTGGCCTGAAAGGCTATTTTTTCTTTATAAATGCGTTCAGTGATATTTTTTTTCATAATGCCTGATAAAAGATTTATAGAGTAGGTTATGCCAGTCATTTGAGTCGCTAAGGAATCAGCACGTGCAGGAACAGGACGAAGTTATTGCAGGGTACATCATTCAGCTTGAAGATGAGCAGGGTGAGTATTCATTCTGGACACTCCATAGTGAGTGGGACGCTGAGCTTGATGAAGCCAGACTTTATGAAAATGAAGAAGACGCCACTGAGCAGGCAGAAAGTCTGCAGCAGAAAGAAAGTGGTGTTGTAACAGTCGAGCCTGTTTTTGAAGGCGACGAAGAAGACTGGGACGACGTAGACGAAGCCTGAGGGCTTTTTATAGCAGGTCGCAGCGTTAAGCCTTATCGGGGCTGATGCGCTGACAAAGGGTCATTCATGCCGGTTTCCCGCGGGGGCTGGTGTGAGTGGCCCTTTTTTTATTGGCCTGCGCCATGCCTCCATTATGCCAGCAAGGAAGAAAAAGGCTCATGTCGCGAGTGTTATCATCAGGGCCTGCCGGCTTTTCTCTTTCCCGTCTTATGGGGGGGGCGCACAAAGGCTGCCTTGGCGGCCGGGCAGTCAGACAGGCGCGAGCCATATCTGGGCAGCGTGCCTCAGGCTGAACGCTTCAGGTCACAGCAGGGCAGGGGGCAGGGTGCTCCTTTCCCGCAGGATATGGCTCAGGCCCTGCGTGCTGCCGGGGGGCAGGCAGGTGCTGAACGCAGCGCCCTGTTTCGTCCCTATCAGCCGCCCGCAGGGGTGCGTGGCGGGGCAATACAGGCACATGACAGTGCTTTTTCCTCCTCCGCCATGCAGCCTGACTGGCTAACCCGCGCGCAGGCTGACGGTACGGCTTTTCCGGGGTATCCGGTACTGGCAGAGCTGGCACAGCGGGCAGAATACCGCCACATGGTGGAAGTGATCGCCACTGAGTCCACGCGGGAGTGGATTGCCTTTCATGCCCGTGGTGGCACTGACAAACATGCCCGCATTGCAGAGCTTGAAGCAGAATTTACCCGCCTCGAGGTCCGTCAGGCCCTGCGCAGCATGGCCGAGTATGACGGTTATTATGGCATGGGGCTGCTTTATGCTGATACGGGGCAGAGCATAAATGAAACACCGCTGCTGCTCAGACCTGAGACCTTTCGTAAAGGCATGCTGCGTGCCCTCAGGGCGGTAGAGCCTGTGTGGACGATGGCAGACAGCTACTCCACCACAAACCCGCTGAGTGCTGATTTTTATGCCCCCACACACTGGTGGGTGCAGGGGCAGCGTGTGCATAGCACGCGCCTGCTGCGGTTTGTTTCGCGCCAGGTGCCCGACCTGCTTAAACCGGCTTATAATTTTGGCGGTGTTTCATTAAGTCAGATGGCCCGCCCTTATGTTGAAAACTGGGTGCGTACCCGTCAGTCTGTCTCCGACCTGCTCAATGCGTTTTCGGTGGTTGCCCTCTCAACTGACATGACCGCCTACACCCAGGACCCGGAAGGGCTGCTGGGACGTGTGGAGGCCTTTAACCGTTTTCGCTCTAACCGTGGCACGTTTGTGCTCGATAAAGAGCGCGAAAAGCTTGACCTTCTGGCA
This sequence comes from Acetobacter sp. DmW_043, assembly GCF_002153485.1. Lineage (NCBI taxonomy): Bacteria > Pseudomonadati > Pseudomonadota > Alphaproteobacteria > Acetobacterales > Acetobacteraceae > Acetobacter > Acetobacter sp. DmW_043. Next base: position 30,982 of record NZ_JOMN01000022.1, read on the forward strand.
GCCCCGCTTGCAGGGCTTGACCGCCTGCAGGCACAGGCACAGGAGCAGATGTGCAGCGTCGCTCAGGAGCCTCTGGTCAAATTTGCAGGCATTACACCAGCAGGCCTGAATGCTTCGGCGGAGGGAGAGATCAGGGTTTTTTATGACCGGATCAGCGCGTATCAGGAAAATACGTTCCGCCCTGCGCTGACCACCATCATGCATATGGCAATGCTCAGCCTGTGGGGTGAGACTGACCCCGATATCTCGTTCAGCTTTCGCAGCCTGTGGCAGATGGATGCCCGGACACAGGCCGACGTTGAAAAGACCCGCACCGAGATTGATGAGCGTAACATCCGGGCGGGTGTTGTGACCCCGGCAGAGGCCCGCCGCCGCACAGCGCATGACCCGTCAGGGCAGTATGCGGGTATTTCTGTCCCCCAGGGGTGATATGACATTACCCTTAAAGGAAAAAATCCTTTGACATATAAAGATATTTTTGACGAAGCCGGGGTGGCTGACCTGCCCCTGGCATGCGATGGCTCAGTGCGCCGTATTGATGATGACGGGCACCTGCACATTGCAAGCTGTATTTTGTCAGCAGCCGGTGTCAGCCCCTATTACGGGCGCGAAATTCCCGGTGCTGAGGCACTGGGGCTTGAGGCTGATAAAATTTATCAGGTGTTTCGCCCGCCGCAGGTTCTGGCGGCTGCGGCTGCCAGCATGGCGGGTAAGCCTGTGCTTATGCGCCATCAGCCTGTTTCTGCCCGCGATCACCCCGGCATGCTGACAGTGGGGGCCGTGGGCAGTTCAGTTGTGTTTTCGCCGCCCGGCCTGACCGGCAGCCTGACTATATGGGACAGCGCAGCCATCTCGGCCATTCTCAGCGGGCGGCAAAGGGCCGTTTCGGCCGGTTATCGCTATCGCGCCATTCAGCAGGCCGGCACCTTTGAGGGGCGGCCTTACACGCTGGTTATGGCCGATATCGTATTTAATCACCTGGCACTGGTGGCACGGCCACGCGTGGCTTCGGCGGTCATTGGTGACGCTTTGCCCACAGCGCCGGTGTCTTCCCTTTCTCCCGTGCAGGAGCCTTTGTCCTCTCTCATGACCAGTTCACATTCTGCGGTCAGTGCACCGCATGTATCAGACCATTCTCAGCCTGCCAGCGGCGCTATGGATGCCGCTGTAGAGCAGGCCGTGCGCCAGGCTGAAGCCGGTGCAGTGCGCCGCCTTGAGGCCCTGCATACTGCCCGCGAGGCTGTGCGCCCTTTTGTGGGTGATGTCGCGATGGACAGCGCAGGTGCTGTTTATGGCTTTGCCCTGCGTGAAAACGGGGTGGAAACTGACACGCTGCCAGAGGAGGCTTTTCAGCCTTTGTTTGAGCAGTTTGCGCGCCTTAGCGTGCAGGCACAGGCCTGCCGGGCTGGCCCGGTAATGGGCATGGACAGTGCAAAAATCGTGTCATTCCGTGAAGAGTTTGGTTTGTCCCGCATTATGGTGAAAGCATAACATATGTCTTTTCAAACACAGGTTTATGTCGAGCCGGCTCTGGCTGTGACAGGCGATTTTGCCTCTCTTAACCCTGCGGCGGTTTTCCCGGCGGGGGAGGGCGCACTGGTTGCGGCCCCGGCGGGCTGCACTGTGGGGGCTTTTGCCTGGGTGCAGGCCGATCAGCGTTCTGTCACCAATGCACCACCATCAGGCTCTGCTGCTGCCCCTGATGGTTTTGTGCATCGTGATCTTACAGGTCAGATCAGTAATTTTGCTGACGAGGCCAGCCTGGTTATTCCCGGCGGGCTGCCCGTAACCCTGTTTACGGCAGGTGACTTCTGGGCTGTGACCTCAACCGCAGCCACACCGGGGCAGGCTGTTTTTGCCAGCACAACCACCGGGGCCGTGTCTGTTGCGCAGGCGGGCAGCACGGTAGATGGCGCTGTACAGACCCGCTTTTTCGCAGCATCGACCTGCAATGCAGGCGAGCTTGTTAAAATCTCAACATGGATTTCTGCTGTATGAGCGCTCTCACTCCCGAACTGGCTGAACTGAACCGCCTTGGCTTTATTATGCCAGAGGCCCGCGGTATGATCTCTGACAGCCTGCTGGCCACTGACCGCATGGCACTTGATGCGCAGCCTGCTCTCTCAACCACAGCTAATGCGGGCATCCCTGCTTTTATGAGCGCCTGGGTTGACCCGGCTCTGGTTAAAGTGGCGTTTGCGCCTGTACGCGGTGCCGAGATGCTGGGTGAGGTGCGCAAGGGTGACTGGGTCACCCGCACAGCAATCTTCCCCATGCTTGAAACAACCGGTCAGGTATCAGGCTATGGTGACCATAATGGTAATGGCCTGGTAGGGCTTAACCCCTCTTACCCTGAGCGTCAGTCTTATCATTATCAGGTCTTCCTCTCCTGGGGGGAGATGGAGCTTGCACTCGCAGGGCAGGCCCGCCTGCAATGGGTGGCCAGCCTGCGTGAGGCCGGGGCACTGAAACTGAATAAATTTCAGAACAGAACATATTTTTTTGGTGTTGAGGGGCTGAAAAACTACGGCTACCTCAATGACCCGCGCCTGCCAGCGGCCATTACCCCGGCTGTTAAGGCTGCCGGTGGCACAGAGTGGGAAAAAGCCACCGCGGAAGAACGGCAGGATGATGTGATTGCTCTGATTAACCGCCTGCGTGAGCAGACGGCAGGCCTGGTCACGACAGATACCCCCATGGTGCTGGCGCTCTCCCCCTCACGCATGGGGCTGCTTACCCGCCGCAACAGCTTTGGTAATTCTGCGGCAACCCTGTTGCAGGAAACCTATACCGGGCTGCGCTTTGTGCAGGCGGTGGAATATGGTGATGCAGCAGGCAGCACGGTGCAGACCCTTCAGATTATGGCTGAGCATGTTGATGGCCAGAAAACAGCTGAGGCCGCCTTTACTGAAAAACTGCGCACGCATGCCGTTGTTACCGAAGCCTCAGCCTGGCGGCAGAAGCTCTCTCAGGGCACATGGGGGGCTGTCATTTATATGCCGGCAGGCATAGCCACTATGACAGGTATATAATATTTCCCTGATATCATAACGGTTTTTTCAGAGTGTAAGGAAAATGATTAATGGCAACAGCCACTACTGTCACCGTGGGCTGCAAGCTGCCCGGCGGCCTTGTTCTGCGCCTGCGTGATGTCACACATACACTGGCAGGGGCCAATACCTCCTCTGTCATTGGCGGGTATGGGCTGACCCGGCTGCCGGCTGATTTCTGGCAGGCCTGGTCAGAGGCTTATGCGCATTATCCTTTACTGCGCCAGGGGCTTATTTTTGCGCAGAGCACAGCTGAAAAAGGGGCTGCGCAGGCTCGTGAGCAGGCAGAGCTGCGCTCAGGGCTTGAAGCCGTTAACCCCCACACACCGGCACCGGGTATCAGCCCGGTCTGACCGCTGCTCAACCTGTCTGATGGAGTGTGACCAATGTCCGCCATGTCTGTTTTCTCTCCTGCGCAATGGCAGCAGCGTTATCCTGGCCTGTATGCCCGTGTCGGGGCTGAAGGGGTGCAGACCTGCCTGGCTTTTGCTGTGCAGTTACTGGCCCCCGGTGCGGTGCGTGACCCGGCACGGTATGCGTATTTGCTGGGGCTGGTGGTTGCGCATCTGGCACAGCTTGGCTCTGGCAGTGATGCGCCGCCCTGTGCCGATGCCCCAGGGGGCGGTCAGCCAGCTCTTGTGGGGCGTGTCACCTCAGCGCGTATGGGCAGCGTGCAGGTTGAGGCTGATGCAGGCCCTGTTGCCGGCTCTCAGGGCTGGTGGCTGCAAACACCTTATGGTGCGGCTTTCTGGGCGGCAACGGCTTTTACCCGCACGGCCCGCTATGTGCCGGGCTGAAACACAGCCGCAGCAGATATTCTGTCGGGAGGAGTAACACTGAATGGTGCTGGTTTTTGAAAATAAACGGCAGATAAATAATATATTGCAGGGCCTTGCCCGTGGTGCAGCTTCTGCCAGGCCGTCTGTCAGTGCGGGGTTTCTGCCCGGTGCCCGTTATAGCACCGCGACATCTGTCGCGACTGTTGCTGCCGTGCAGGAGTTCGGGGCGGTGATACATCATGCATCACACAGGCAGGGTCGTGGCTCTGCACAGCTGTTGCCGCCACGCCCGTTTATGGGCCCGGCTGTACAGCAGAATGCCCGGCACTGGGCGGAGCAGATGCGCACGGGGCTGCGGAGCAGTGTGCGTTCAGCCCGTGATGTAGCCCGTGCTGTTTACGCCCCGCAGCAGGTTTTAGAACAAACCGGGCAGGCTATGGCAGAGAGCATACGGCAAAGGATTGCCGCAGGCACAGTGCAGCCTGATGCCCCTGCGACCATTGCGCAGAAGCACAGCGCCACACCTCTGGTGAACACCGGCACGCTGCTCAGTGCTGTTGCGGTGCAGGTGCAGTTGTGATGATGCCTTCACTTTTTGCCATGGCAGCCGCAGCCACACATGCTGTGCTGCCCTGCATTGTGGCCACCCTGCGTATGTCAGATGGCTATGATACGCAGCCCGATGGCACAACCCGCCCGCGCTATAACGACGTGCTGGTGAGTGTGCGTATTCAGCCCGCCAGCGCGGCTGACCTCGCCCTGCGTGAGGGGCTTGGGCAAAATACGCTGACCCGCACAGTCTATATGCCAGGCGAGATCAAAGGTGTTGACCGTGCTCATCAGTTTGGTGGCGACCTTTTGCTGTTTGAGGGGGCGACATGGCTGGTCACCGGCCAGCCTGAATTATGGTCTGAAACACAGGGAGGGGTAAAGTGGTCGAGACTTCTGGTAACACGGCAGGAGCCGCCGTCTCAGAACCCGTAACATCACGCCTGTTTGTTGCATTACGTGCCTTTTGCCTTGAACTTTTGCCGCGTGGAACAGTCGTTTTACAAACACGGCAGAATAATACGCCGGTGCCTGATACCTCCTTTGTGCTGCTGAGTATCCTCAGCCGCCATGGGCTGGCAACAGGTGCTCAGCATAATACGCCAGTGGCTGTAAGACTGAGTATGCCTGAGGAATTTGTTGTTCAGGTCAGTCTTTTTGGTGATACAGCGGCTGATAATGCCCGAATCCTGGCCACGGCTTTTCGTTCAGAATGGGCCTGCATGTTTTTTGACAGCCTGGCGCAGCAGACAAACATGGCTGAAAGTCAGGCCGGCACACCCCTCTCTGCCGGAGGGTGGCTGCAACAGACACCTCCTGCTGTCAGTTCAGGGGGCACATTGCCCGACCTGCCAGTGCCTCTGGCTGTGCCTGATGCCGCACAGCGCCCGACACGGCTGGTACCGCTTTTCGCTGAAGAGATACGTCAGCTCGCTTTTGTTAATGGCGAGCAGCAATACGAACAGCACTGGGTGTTAACCCTGCATTGCCAGGCAACGTCTTCTCTTACTCTTCCACAAACCACGGCTTCTTCAGCCAGCATCACGCTGGCGAATACTGAGGCCCTCTCGCTGCGTGAGATTTCTGTATGACCCTTCCGGTAAGTTCCCTCGTTTCTGTTACACCCGGGGTTATCAGCCCCGGTGGCACAGTTAATCTGCTTAATGGCATGCTGCTTTCGGCTAATACAGCGCTCGATACGGGGGTAAATGTGTTTACCTCAGCCAGCGCAGTGGCACAGACCTGTGGCGCCTCAGGCGCAGAAGCGCAGATAGCGGGTGTATATTTCTCAGCCTATACCAATGCGCAGGACCTGCCCTCAAAGCTGTATATTTTTAAGCTGCCCCCAACCCCGGCAGAAAGTGATTATGGCACTTATCTCGATCAGGCTGCGGCTGCAGCACCTGACTGGGCTCCGTTTATGTTTGCAACGGAGCCTTCAGCAACAGCAAAAAATAAAATTCTGACATGGATGGCCGCAAACCCTAACCGCTACTGGGGTATCATTCCTGACTCTGATGAGACTATTCTGACAACCGGGGCGGCATCCTCTTTCGGGGCGACTGTTAAAGCACAGAAGACCCCGGGCCTGACCTGCCTGTGTAACACCGATGGCAGTGGTATTCTGGCCGCAGCTTTATGCCTTGGGTGGGCTGCAAGCCTTAACCCCCGGCGCACGGGCGGGCGCACCACACTGATGTTTCGTAATAACGGGGCTGTAACAGCGGCGGATATTACCCCTGCTCAGGCTGTTAACCTGCTTGCAAATGGTTACAGCTTTTATGGCAGCTACAAAACATCTGACAGCACCTTTAATTTTATCAATAACGGTGCCGTCAGTGGTGAGTTCGCCTGGGCTGACAGCTACATTAATCAGATATGGATGAATGCAGCTTTCCAGTCTGGCCTGGTTACACTCCTCACCTCGGTTGGCCAGATTCCCTATACCACAAAAGGAGATTCTCTGATCTCGACCGCAGTGCAGAGCACGATAGATACCGCCGTATCATTCGGGGCTGTTCAGCCTAATGTCACGCTGTCAGCCAGTCAGGTGCAGACAGTTAATGCACAGGCAGGCCGCACGATTGATGATGTGCTCTCAACCCGTGGCTGGTACCTGCTGCCTGGTGCGTCAGCGGCATCTGCCAGTGTGCGGGCCAGCCGCGGGGCTGTGGCCGGGCGTTTCTTCTACACAGATGGTGAGTCTGTGCAGTCCATCTCTCTGGCATCTGTCGAGGTTCAGTGAACATGTCTGATTATGATATTACAGCCGCTAACTCGGTTTTTACTATTACGGTGCCAGGGCTGTACAATGCCCCTGTAACCCTTGAAAATTATGCGGCTGACCGTGCATTTGAAACCGATGCCCGTGAGCTGGCAGAAACCGCGATGAGTATAGATGGCTACCTCAATGCCGGGTGGATCCCCAACCCGGTGATGCAGACCATCTCGCTCGCTGCGAATAGTGAGAGCGCTCTGGTATTTGAAGGGATTGCCATGGCGCAGGACTCCCGCCGGGGGCTTTATCGCCTTGGGGCTGAAATTCAGCTGCCTTCTATCGGGCGCAAATATACCATGGTGCGGGGCCTGCTGCGCTCACTTGTCAGTGTGCCGGGGGCGCGACGTGTGCTTGAGGCCCGGCATTTTGAAATTATGTGGGAGCGCGTGCTGCCAGCCGCCATTTAATAATTCTGCTTACTGATAAAACAGACTGTGCACAGAAAAGGTTTTGTTCAGCGCATGAAAACTCTGGATTATACGCATGCCCGCGAGGGCGCAGATAATGGCAAACAGTTTCATTTAACCCGGATGGATGCGTTTAGTGCTGACCAGTGGGCACGCCATTGCCTTCAGGCTGCAATAAGAGGTGGTGCCCGGGTAGGGGCCGATATGGCGCAAAGCGGTATGGCCGGGCTGGCCTCACTGGGGATAGAGATTTTTGGCTTTATGGATGAAGCTGACCTGGACAGGGCCCTTGAGCGGCTGATGCGCTGTGTCAGCCTGCGGCCAGACCCGTCAAACCCTTCTTTAAGCCGGCCTGTGCTTGCCTCAGATTTTGAAGAGCCGGAAACACTCGGCATAGTGCGCTCTGAGGTGTTTAAACTGCATGTGGGTTTTTTACTGGCCGCTGCACACCAGCTTTTCCCCGTTGTGGCGGCCCTTTTGTCAGAACCGGCACAGAGCCCGTCAGCTGCGTAAATCTTTCGGCTGCTCTGGCCGCTGTTATCGGCAGTGGTCTTGCAACATTGCATGAGCTGCAAACGGTTTATGACAGTGAAGACCTTTATCTTCTCCTTGAAATTACCTCTGTCAGAAACTGGAACAGCGCACAGGCCGCGGCAGAAGCACAGCGCCGCGTCGCCGGTGACACCCGCGCATTTTAGAGAAGGAAGACCATTGTGGCTGACACTGTGCTTGATGAGCTGGTTATTCGCCTGGGGCTTGATACATCTGCGCTTCAGGGCGGTGCCCGCACGGCCCTGAACACGCTTGATACGCTTGAGGCCCGCAGCCGCTCTGTTTCTGCCCATATGGCGGCTTCGCTCTCGCAGACACAGCGTGAGGTACTGGGCCTTATGGGGGTTATAACCGGTGGACGCGGTCTTTCTGCAGTGCTCGGGCTGCCGGCGAATTCATCTTCCTCTGCTGGCGGACGGGCAGGTCGCGGGGCCGCTGACAGGGGGCGTGTGTCACAGCCCTCTCTGGCTGCGTTTTACCGTGCCACACCCCCCGGGGCTGAAAGTGGTGTGTGGTCAGCTGGTTTGCCCCGCACACAGGCTTTTATGCCTCGTACACAGGTTTCTGCCCCGCAGGCTGAGAGAGAACGCCCGCGCGCGGCGGCAGTGCACACAGCGGCAGAGCGGCCGGTCAGGGTATTTGCCCCGGCTGGCAGGTCAGAGGCTGCACGCGTGCGTGGGCCGGATGTGGCGCAGCCCTCTCTCGTGCAGAATATTACTCATAATGTGCGCACCGGGCAGCAGCATGTGCTGATGGTGCGCCAGCTACCCCTGCCTCGGCCTGTGTCTCTGCCTGTGCAGAGTGCCCCGGCACGCGCAGAGCGTTCAGCCCCGGCAGTGCATGAGACGGAGGGAAATCATACGCTGACCGTGCTTTCAGGGGGGGCAGTTCACCCTGAGTATGCAGGCAGAGCAGAACAGAGAGGCCGCCCTGTCAGTATGATGACAGAGGGGCCGGCTCTTTCATCAGCTTATGGTCGTTCAGCTCCGCTGATGCAGGCGGCAACAGTGCCACCTGTCGCTCTGGCCACGCCGGCAGTGACCCGCAATACAACACATATCGGGCCGGTGACGATTTCGGCTCCATCGGGCAACGCTGATGAGATCGCTCAGGCACTACAGCGCCTTGGCGAAGGCAGCAGTCAGACCCTTGCCGGGCTTTCAACACTGGGTTCTGTCTGATCTTTCTTTCTGGTACAGGGGTTGTTGATTTATGGTTATGTTCCCCGTTGCGTTACCTCAGGTCTGGTCTGTGCCCGAAACTGCGGGTGTGCCGGCTTTGCGCGGGCGGTCTGCCTGGCAGGGTGTCAGGGCCGCGGCTTCTGTCACGGCAGGGCAGGTGCTCAATGACCTGCTGGTCAGTCAGAGTGCTGGTCAGTGGGGTATTTTTTCAGCCACAGGTGACAGGGTGCTCTCTGCTGCCCGTGTGATGTCTGTTGCAACAGACAGCCGCAGCCGGGTGGCCACTGCTCCGCTCGAAGGGGGCGGGTTTATGTCTTACAGCAAGGTGGAGGAGCCCTGCATACACCGGGTGCAGATGGTGTGTGACGGCACCGAAACCGGGCTTGGGGCTATGTTGTCTGATATGGTGCTGCCAAAAGCGTTGCTTGATGCTGGTGGTGCCGGCGAGGTGTATGTACGTAAAGTGTTTTTTGAAACACTTGAAAGTCTGAAAAAAGATTTATCGCTTTATACGGTTATTACTCCTGAGCGAAAATACAACCCGGTTAATGTCACGGGCTGTCGCTGGCTGCGTGACAGTCGCCACGGTATTACTATGCCGGTGGTCGAAATTACGTTGCAGGAGATACGCCAGGCAGCGGCTCCGTCGTTCACCTCATCGCGCATGCCAGAAGGGCAGTCCGTGCAGTATGGAGGCATGGTACCTGTCAGCACGATGTCCTCTTTCCCGCGTCAGAACTTTTTCTCCCGTCTGACAGGCGGGCTTTCTGACACGCTCTCTGTGACGGATTTTATTTTATGAGCAGCGAACAGAATACGTCAGAACGCCTGGCAGAAAGCCTTACAAAAGCATCGGTTATTCCTCTTGAGGCTGTGCCGGCACAGATGCTGAAAGTTTCTTTGTCAGGCAGCATGATGCAGATAACCCTGCGCCAGCGCAGCACGGGGCTTTATGCCGATATATGGCTGGGGCAGACCGCTGTGCTCTCGGGCGTATTATGTCAGAACCTGACCTGGCTTGTGCGTGACCAGGCTGCCGGCCTGCCGGGTGATTTCACTTTTGTCGATACAAAGGGTTTGCAAAACCCCGACAGCACAGGCCTGGGCAGCCGTTTTATGCTGATGTATTATGAACGGTGGCCGTCATGACCGCTCTGTCTATGCTCAGCGCCGGGCAGAAAACAACCTTTGTGTCACGCGGGCTGGTGGTGACCTTTCGCATGGGTGGCAACGGGTTCGGGGCTGCGGGGCAGGATGTGGTCACACTTACCGGGCTGCGTGTCACGGCAGATATTGTGCAGGCCCGCTTTCCCGCCGCAGAAATCGCCACACTGCGCCTTGAGGGTGTGAATGCTGACCTGATGAACCGTCTGAGCCTGATGGTCCCTGATATTTTTTATCAGAGCATCAGCGAAGTTCTGATCGAGGTGCAGGAGGGGCAGAGCGTGCCGGTGCTGGTTTTTCGTGGCGGGGTAACCCTTGCTTACGCTGACTATCGCCAGGCGCCTGAGTGCGCTTTTATGGTGCAGGCTCTCTCAACGGCTTTGCCCAATGCTATGCCTGCCACACCAACGGCGTTTAAGGGGGCTGTGCAGGCGGCCACTTTATTGCAGACAATTGCACAAAAAGCCGGGCTGACATTTGTTAATCATGGTGTTGAAGCCACATTTTATAATCCGTACCTTGATGGCAGCCCGGGCCAGCAGATCGCCCGCTGCCTTGAGGCTGTGCCTGTGCGTGCCGGGCTGGGGCGGGGGCAGCTTTCTGTCTGGCCTTCTGAGGTTACAGGAGCCGGTACATCTGCGGCCTCTGCCGGGCAGCAGAGTGATGCAGCCGTAGCGGTTTCGGCCGCAACCGGGCTGGTGGGTTATCCCTCCTGGTCAGCAGGGGGGCTGTCAGCCCGTATGCTGTTTAGCGCACAAATTGGTTTTAACACGCTTATTGCGCTGCAAAGCCGGTATCAGCCAGCAGGCCAGGGCAATGTGTCAGAGGCAGAGAATGGCCCCGTTGGTTTGTGGCGCGTGATTAAAGCTCATCATTTTTTGCAAAGCGAAGTGCCCGGTGGTGGCTGGTTTACCGACATTATCGCGCAGGCGGTGCGTTAACGCAGTCATACCCTGTCTTTGCCTCCTTTTTCAGGATGGATGCTTTTTATGAGTTCTTCTCTCTCCTCCTCACTTTATCCGGTTTTTCATCGTGCTGATGCTGCGGCATCTGACTTTAATGCGCTTAATGCTGTTGTGGCACGTCTGCTCTCGACACGGCGCACCGTTATGCTGGTGCAGGTTTGTGCCGTGTCAGGCACAGGGCTGGAGCCGGTTGGTTTTGTTGATGTGCAGCCTATGGTGCACCAGCAAAATGCAGCAGGGCAGGTGACCCCTCATGGTGTGGTGTTTCAGGTGCCCTATTTTCGCCTGCAGGGCGGCATACGCGCGGTGATCACTGACCCGGTGGTGGGGGATATCGGCCTGGCACTGGTGGCAGACCGTGACAGTTTTAATGTCAAAACCGCACGGGCGGCGGCGGCACCGGGCTCTTTCAGGCAGCATAATATAGCCGATGCACTTTACCTGGGGGGTTTTCTCAATGCTGCCCCCCGGGAATATATCTGGATGAACGAAAGCGGTGTCAGCATCAAAACAGAAGGCACGTTTTCGGTAAATGCACAGAATGTCGAGATTACCGGCGGGGTGTCTGTCAAAGGTGACCTCAGTGTCTCGGGCGATGCGACCGGCCGGGGCATTTCTTTATCGCAGCATACGCATCCAGGTGTGCAGCCCGGAGCAGGGCAGACCGGCACACCGGTTGGTTAACCGTGTGCAGTATTATCTGCTGTTTTTATAAAATATCAGAGCATGACAGGAACTCATGACATGGATGAGGAAAGCACAACCGGTGCACTGTTGCTTGATGCAGCCACCTGGGACCTTGTAATTGATGCACAGGGCAACATTGCCCAGGCAGCGGCCCCTTATGCCATCGTGCAGAATGTGGCGTGTGCTGTCAGGGTTTTTCTGGGGGAGTGCTGGTACAACACGGCACTGGGCCTGCCCTATCTTGAGCATGTTCTGGGGCGCAGTCAGTCTGTTGCTCTTTTTCGTTCAGATGTCGAGCAGGTGGCCCGCACGGTGCAGGGTGTCTCGCGCGCGGTGTGCGTGCTGACTGACATAAGCCCGCAGCGCCGCCTCTCTGGCATTATTCAGCTCGCTCTTGAAGATGGAACCCGGACCAGTGTCAGCTTCTAGCACCACACAACAGACCAGTTATGGCACGACTTCGGTGCCAGCCCCCCGCCTGAGCAGCTCTGGCTTTGTTATGCCTCAGGAGGCAGAAGTGCTCGCCGGAGTTTTAGCTGATATTAATGCAGCTTTTGGTAACCAGCTCAGCCTGAGCCTTTCAACCCCGCAGGGGCAGCTGGCTGTGTCTATGACCGCCATTCTGGGCGATGCATATGACCAGTTCCTGGCTGTGGCCAATGGCGTTGACCCCGCGCGTGCCACAGGCCGTATGCAGGATGCTATCGGGCGGCTGTATTTTATGACCCGTCAGCCCGCAACAGCCACTGTTGTGGCGTGTGTATGTACGGGCACATCGGGCACGGTCATACCGCAGGGCAGCCTTGTCCAGGATACCTCTGGCAACAGCTATGCCGCGAGTGCGGCTATTACACTTGATGAAACAGGCACTGCCACCGGTAATTTTGTCTGCACTGTAGCGGGCGAAACGGCCTGCCCGGCGCAGAGTATTCGCCTCAGCCAGGCGCTAAACGGCTGGGCAACGGTTACTAACCCTGTGGCAGGGGTTACGGGGCGCAACACAGAGGGGCGTATTGCTTTTGAGCGCCGCCGCCAGGTGTCTGTCTCGCTTAATTCAGTGGGGGTTAATAATGCTATTCAGGCCAGTGTGCAGGCTGTGCCTGGCGTGCTTGACGCATATGTAACAGACAACAGCACCGGCAGTGCTGTAACGATAAAAGGGGTCACTCTGGCGGCGCATAGTGTTTATGTGTGTGTCAGTGGCGGCAGTGACGATGCTGTGGCCCGCGCTATTCTGAGCAAAAAGCCACCAGGCTGTGCCTATACCGGTACAACGCAGGTGCAGGTAAACGATACAGATACAGCTTATAGCAAAGCGCCTGTTTATAACGTTAGTTTTCAGCGCGCAAAGCCGGTCGCTGTGTATGTAAATGTGAAACTTTCCTCTTCCCTTCAGGTGCCCGCTGATGTGCAGACCCAGGTGCGCAAGGCTGTTCTGGCTTCATTTCTGGGGCTTGATGGCGGCGCACGCGCAGGGATAGGCAGCGTCATTTATGCCAGTCGTTTTTACAGTCCTGTTGCGGCTCTGGGCAGCTGGGCACAGATTATCGATATTACAGCCGGCCCGACTGCTGACCCGACAGCTATCAGCATGGCACTCAGCATTGATCAGATCCCGGTGCTGGAAGCAAAAAATATCAGTGTGGAGCTGGCCTGATGCAACATTATGAACAGACCATTTTGTCGCAGTATGCGTGTTCTCCCTCACTGACCACGCTGATTGACGCCTGGAACCAGATGACAGACCCGCAGGCACTGGTGAACAGATGGTTTGATAATATCTGGAACATCGAAACCGCCCAGGGTTATGGCCTTGATGTCTGGGGGCGTATTGTGGGTGTCAGCCGGGTGCTGCGGGTGGCAACCGGCACGTTTTTAGGCTTTCTTGAAGCAAATGACCTGACGGAAGAACCTTTTAACACCGCCCCCTGGTATCAGGACTATGCTGCCACTGATAACCACCGTCTTTCTGACAGCGGATATCGCCAGCTTATTTATGCCAAAGCACTTGCGAATATCACCGATTGTTCGGTTTTCTCGCTCAATAAAATCCTCATGATGCTGTTTGCCGGCCAGGGTGATGCCTGGGTGGAGGAAAGCGGCATTATGGCCATGCGGTATGTTTTTAATTTTACCCCCACACCTCTGCAGATTTCTGTCATTCAGAATGCAGGTGTTCTGCCCCGCCCGGCTGGTGTGACGGTTTCTTATGCGATCAGAGAAGCAGGAGACGGAGCATGAAAAGTTTAGACGACAGGGCGCTCTTCAGTGAGCTGATTGCTGCTGGCGCGCAGGATGGTAACGTGGCTGATATTCCCGCCAGCCAGGCTGTGGCGGGGGATGGCACAGCGTCAGTTGCGCTGGGGTTTCCGCCTGAAACATTTGTTGCCCGCTCTGCCGGTGGTGTGCCGCCGCGCGGGCAGGATATGAACGGGTTTTTAAAATATATCTCTCAGGCCATACAGTTTTTACAGGCAACATCAGTCAGTGCATTTGATAGTGGTTTTGCTGCTAAAATTGGTGGTTACCCCATGGGGGCGGTGGTGGCGGGTATTACACCAGGTGGTGTGTGGCGGTCGGTGGCAGATAATAATGTCAGCATACCAGGAACGATGGGCGCCGCCTGGGTGAATTTCTTTGGTGACTATGTTCAGAAAGCAGGAGACACCATAAGTGGTGCGCTGACAGTGACAGGCACCCTGCGCTCGGACAGTAATGTGATCGTGGCAAATAGCCAGAACAAAAGTGTGGTCAATATACGGGTAACCAATGAAGGCTATCTGTCTTTTGACCTGAACTCAGCTAACGAGACAAACCTTGCCTCTCTGCGGGTCTATCCCAGTGGTGAAATAACCAGCAGAAAAGGCATACTTGCCCTGACCTCTCAACTGCCTGACGAGGGGTCAACCGGCTCAGGCCGGTGGTATCAGATCGGGAATACCCTGGTGCAGAACTTCAGGGTGCCGGCTGTATATCGTGCAACGGGTGGCACGTATGTGGCCTTTCCCAAAGCGTTTTCAGACACGGATGATATTACTATACAGCTTACGACAGCGGCGGATAATAATATGGATGTCTGGGCGTTTAACCCCACGACCGCAGGGTTTTATATTAACATCCCTTCTAATTCGGCTTCATCAGGGCTGCCTGTGAGTGTCACAGCAACGGGGGCGGCCCGGTGACAGCACCTCTTCTCTCTCCGGGCTGGCAGCCTTCGCCTGCACGTATGATCAAGCTTGCCGCTGTGCCGGATTTGCGCCTGCGCGGGCTGGTGGCCTGTCAGGCGCAGTTATCATGGGCGCCAAAATCAGGTGCTGATAACCTTGATTTCTCGCTTGATGCATCGGGCTGGCTTAAAGGCACAGAGGACTATCTGGCCTGTGTTTCAGCCTGCGTGCCCACAGCCACCGGGCTGGAAACTGACCTCAGAGTGTTATGGGCAACGGTGATGAGCGGTCTGGCCTGCTTTTTTCTGGGGGGCGGCATACCCGGAACAGTGCAGACTGTTCAGCTCACGCTGGTCACACAGCAGGGGCGCAGGCTGACGCTGCCTGTGTCTGTTGCCATACGCACTGACAGTGCGGCGGCACCGCCTGTCTGTGTGCCTCATCTTGCTGATGGCACACCACTGCCACCCAATACGCTTTCGCTTCAGAACGATGTCGCGCTGACAACCAATGATGGAAAGCCCTACCTTATAGCCTGAAGGACACATAGTGCTCATGTCCGGGTCATCCTGCACGGTCGCCATCAAAAGTGGTGTGCCGCTTTCGTCGTTATCGGTTTATCCTCAGCCTGCCCCGACCGATCTCGTTTTTGGTATTTTTAACGGGCAGGGGCAGTTTGTTCCGCAAAGTCAGATATGGTCGGGGGCTGTTGCCACAACCGGTGGCAGGTTAAGCGGGGCTCTTCTCTCTGACCTCGTGCCCGCGCAGCCTGATGAGCTGGTTAATAAAGCCTATGTTGACCGGGTTACAAAGCAGGTGAATGCTGATGTTTCAGACCTGGTGTCACAGGCGCAGGCGGCGGCAGATAAAGCAACTGAAGCCGCCGATGCCGCTGTTGAAAAACAAAAAGGCGCAGCAGGCGGGCTTGCTGCCTTATCAGGTGCGGGCAACCTGCTTTTGGGGGGTGTTGAGTGTTTTGGTGTCGCCCATGGCAACCTGCTGCTGCTGACTGACCTGCCAGGTGAAGACCCGGGAGTGCAAAACGCATTGTGGAACAATGGTGGCTATCTCTGTATTTCCCGGGGGCATAACGCAGATGAGACAATTTAAATGGCCTGAAAGCCTTTATATCTGCCTGGCTGCTGCGGCTCTGGGCGGGGCAGCCAGTGCAGCACAGGCTCAGCCAGTTGCAACGGGGGCTTACACACCCACGCTGCCACCCGGAGGGCTTGACAGCCGCACCACACTGCCTGGCCTGTGGCAGAATGCGACTATTGCGCAGGTTGCGGGTATGGCAGCTGGCAGCGTGCAGAAAACTGAGAAAAACCAGGCTGATGGCGTTGCCGGGCTTGATGCCTCAGGTGCTGTCACGGTGCCTGTTACGGGCAATATTTCGCAGGCTTTTGTAAAGACAGCGCTGGAGGGTGCGTTAAGTCGTACTTTGTCAGCTTATCTGACAGAAAACCCGGGTGCGAAAGATTTTGGTATCGCTCTTGATGGCACAACAGATGATGTGCCTGCGCTTAAAGCCGCGGCAGCGGCTGTCTCAGCAGGGAGTATCATACGTGTGCCGGCGGGTAAGCTGCATATGGGCCGGGCGTTCACTGACGATCATTCTGTATTATGGCAGCTGAACGGCACAATGATGGATGATGGCGCGCCGGTGACGCAGATTGGTACTGACGTGATTGAGAGCACCCTGGAAGGTGGTAAATATTTTGCCCGCGGGCAGAGCCATGCTGATATGTCGCCTGTTATTCGCAAAGATATGGATATTACGCATACAGGCGGTACCCGGGGCTTTGTTATGAGCCTTGATAAAGATAACTGCACCCTTAAAAGTACAGGTGCTGACCTTGATGATTACATCTGGTGTCACTCTGTCGTGCTGACAAGTTCAGCCGCCGGGCTGGGGGAGCACGTGGCATCGGCTGCCTTTGCCCATCGCCCGTCAGATGCGTTGTCAGATAAGAAAGGCCGCCGTGCGCAGATATGGGCCGGATATGATGAAACCCGTGACGATACGGGTCAGTCGTCAGATGTTGCAGGCAGCCTTGTCGGCCGCGAGATAGATGTGTTTGCTAATGGTGACGATCCAAATGGCTGGCGTATTGGTTTGCAGCTTCAGGTTGCGGGGTCAGACCCCGCGGGCACACCGGGTAAAATTGGCAAAGGTATTGCCCTGGGCAATAATGACGGCACCAGCACATATGGTATTATGTTTGATGCAGCCGGGCGCTTTGACACAGCCGGGATTGACCTTTCGGCAAGCACACCGGTTAATGATGCCCCTGTGCTCAATATCGGGGCGAACCGTAATCTGTCATTTGCGGCCGACCATAAGCCGCACCTGCGTTTTGATTCTGCCTCTTACAGTCTGCAATATTTTTATGACACCAGCCGCCTGTTATCTGTTGGTCTGCGTGGTGATATCACAACAGCCATCAGTAATGGGGCAGATGGTATTGCATTCAGCCTTACAGGCGATGCGCTGATTGGCCTTAGTCTGGTTAATCTTAACGTGCCGGAGGCCCTGCGTTTTGGCAGTGGGCAGCAACTCTCGTGGGAGCCCACTGCAACTGTCAGCACCCGCTATCAGGATGGGAAGCTGACAGATAAGATGAGTGAAACTGTCAGTCGTACACTTGATGATTCGGGTAACGAGAGCATAACCGGCAGTAACCTGAACAGTGGTATGATCACAACCCTGACAAACGCAGATGCCAGTGCTGTTACCCTTAACGGGCAGGCACTGATTGGTATAAACCTGACAGGGCTGAACACGACAGAGGCCCTGCGTTTTGGCAGTGGGCAGCAACTCTCGTGGGAGCCCACGGCAACTGTCAGCACCCGCTATCAGGATGGAAAACTGACAGATAAGATGAGTGAAACTGTCAGTCGTACACTTGATGATTCCGGTAACGAGAGCATAACCGGCAGTAACCTGAACAGCGGTATGACCACAACCCTGACAAACGCAGATGCCAGTGCCGTTACCCTTAACGGGCAGGCGCTGATTGGTGTAAACCTGACAGGGCTGAACACGACAGAGGCCCTGCGTTTTGGCAGCGGGCAGCAACTCTCGTGGGAGCCGACATCGGTTATTCAGACAGGGTATAACGTGTCATCAGGTCTGACAGACAGTAAAGCAGGGGCATCGCTGCGTATGCTTGACACACAGGGTAATGAAACTTTGCATGGTACTGTCACGCCTGAGGGAGGGCTGCATCTGCCTGCTCTGAGCCGCGAGCAGATCAGAAGCTGGAAAGAGCCTGCCATTGGCCTTGTTGTGCTGGATGCAGATGATGATGCCCCGGTTGTGTATACCTCAGGCGGGTGGAAACTGATGGTGCTGCAGGCTCTGCCGGAATAATCAGACCGACAAAATATTTGAGCAGCACTCACACAGGCGGGTGCTGTTCTTTTTTTGTTTTTATACGGAACAGATGAGCTGATTATTCGTAGCAGCATATACCGTTTTTTAAGCGGTGTTTTTTGCTGTCGTTTTACTTGTATCTCATTACGTCCCGATAGCGCTGAGATGATTAATCAGAGTAAAATATAATTTTCATGGATATTTTGAATTATAAAAAATATAAACAACTATATTTATTGTATAAAGTTCATTTGTTATGCATAAAAAGTATTTTATATATTTAAATAAGATAATGATAAAATGCATGTCATTTCTTTAAAAAACAAAGCGCGACATGAAAGAGACAGTATTATATTCTTTTTTCTCTGAAGGCAGGGTTCTTCTTGCTCCCCTGTATTAACCGGGGCATGCTCTCAAAAAAACAATTTCAATCCAGCTGGTTGTGTCGTGCCTGATCTGTATCGGGTTTTTTATGTCACACCCTCTGGACCATCAGAGAGGCACAGCATGACATCCCTCGGCCTGTTTGCGCTGGTTATTACCATTTCTGCCATTTTTGGCATTGTTAATTCCAAAACATTACGCCTGCCTTTTACTATTGGCATACTTTCTATTTCCATAATTTTTTCTGCTGCTCTCGTCCTGGCAGATAAGTTCGTGCCCTGGCCGGTGCTGCAATGGGTGAAAGAAACTCTTGAACGTATTGATATGGGGCGCGTGCTGCTTGACGGCGCCCTGTCGTTCCTGCTGTTTGCCGGTGCGCAGTCCGTTGACCTGCGGGCAATGTCTGAGCGTAAATTTTCGGTGCTGGCGCTTGCTCTGTTTGGCACAGTGTTTGCAGTTATACTGTTCGCTCTGGGTATTGGCATTGCGTTTGCTCTGGCCGGTCTGGTCGTTGCGCCTGTCTGGTGTGTGGTGCTGGGGGCTATTCTTGCACCGACTGACCCGGTCTCTGTTGTGGGTATGCTGCGCAGGCTCGGACTACCCCCGCAGCTTCAGGCTCTGTTTGCCGGTGAAAGCCTCTTTAATGACGGTGTTGCTGTTGCTGTTTTTACCGTCGCTCTCGACATGGCAGTGCAGTCACACATGCCTACAATGTTTGACCTTGGACATATTTTTCTGCTCGAGGTCGGCGGCGGTATTCTGACAGGTCTGGCCGGTGGCTGGGTTGCCCAGAAAGCGATTGGTATCGTTGATGACGCCCACCTCGAACTGCTCATTACGCTGGCGCTGTGCACCGGGGTTTACAGCCTGTGTGGTGCATGGGGTATGTCAGGCCCGATTGCTGCCGTAACAGCCGGACTGTTCATTGCCGCCCCGCGCACGCAGAGTAAGATTACAGAAACCGGGCGTAAAACGCTGCATATCTTCTGGGAGCTGGCAGACGAAATCCTTAATGCTCTGCTGTTTGTGCTGATGGGTTTTGCCATTCTTGAGGTCACATTTTCGACATCGCTGCTTGTGGCGTCTCTTATTGCACTGCCGCTTTCGCTGCTGGTTCGTGCTGCCAGTGTGTTTCTCGCCACCCTGCCGGTTTACCTGCGCGGGCAGGGGCGGGCGAGTGTGCTCACTGTGCTGACATGGGGCGGTTTGCGTGGTGGTATTTCGGTGTCTCTGGCCCTTGGTCTGCCCCCCGGGCCAGAGCATGATATTCTTCTCGGAGTCTGCTATAGTGTGGTTGTGTTTACCATTCTTGTGCAGGGGCTTACGATGGAAGCAGTGGTTAAAAGATTTTCGTTTTCATGAAGCAGGGCCGGTATTCCTGGCCTGTTATGGGGGTACTGACGGCGTCAGTGCTGGTGCCTGTGTTTTCTGCCCTGGCTGGTGAGGCCCGGGCGGAGAATAATCTGCCCGCACGTAAAACAGCCCCGTCTGCGGTCAGGGCGGCAGCGGGGTCTGAGGTTGTCGAGGTCCTTTCCTCTGACGCGGGAGAAGGCGGTGGAGGCCTCATCCGCCCGCAAAGTGCGCCACAGGCTGCCAGTGTTGTCAGTCAGAGTTATATTGCGCATCAGGCACCTTCGGCCTCAGCTTTTGACCTGGTGGCTCTGCTGCCGGGGGCTAATGTGGCCTCCTCTGACCCGCTGGGCTTTTCCCCTCAGACGAATATTTCCGTGCGTGGCCTGAACGGAGATGCCATCGGCTATGTGCTCGAGGGCATGCCGCTTAACGATATTGCCTATTACACCGGCTACCCCAGCCAGTTTGCTGACAGCGAGAATTATAAAACCATTACTCTGGCACAGGGGGCAGCCGGGCTTGAAAGCCCTGTGCTTAACGCGGCAGGTGGGCTTATGACGCTGCGCTTTCGCGACCCGGCGCAGAAGGCGGGTGGCCAGGCTGATTTTTCATATGGCTCCTATAATACCAGCCGCGAATTTATTCGTGCCGATACGGGTGAGATCGGAAAAAGCGGGGTGAGAGGCTTTGTCTCTTACTCGCATGGGGAGACAGATAACTGGCGTGGCCCCGGGCGTGATGAGCGCCAGCATGTTGACTTTAAACTGCTTAAAACCTGGGGGGCTGCTAACCGTGCTGCACTGCTTGGCTCATGGAACCAGGCGACAGACAGTTACTACCCTCAGCCCACACTCTCACAATGGCACCAGGATGGCATTCATGGTGGCAATAATCTGGCCCGGCATTATGACGCCTCGAACGAGGCCGCAGGCACAGATTACTGGCGTTTATACCGCCAGCCCGAGCGCACGCTTTACCTGGGGGCACCAGTCAGTGTGCAGCTTGCACCGGGGCTGACATTACACACCACACCCTATGCACAGGGGGCTTATGGCAATGCTCCGGGTGGCTCGACCCTGCCTGTTACGGGCGCATGGCAGGGCAACCAGCAGGTGCCCGGCAGCCTGAACCTGCCTGATGCAACGGATGGGGTCGCGACTGTGCGTGGTGACTACACACAGCGCAGCTATCGTTCTGGTTTTACGGCCTCTCTTGAGTGGCATACCCGCCATAATACGCTGGTCGCCGGTTACTGGTATGACTATTCTGACGATGCACAGAGCCAGACCTACGTGCCTGTTGCGGCTGATGGCTCAGCCCCTGATATATGGGGCGGCAGCCGGCGTGCCTCTGTTAAACTGGCTGATGGCAGCCTGCTTTATGGTGCGCATAACCATACCATCACACAGGTCAATGCCCTGTTTGTGGGTGATACGCTTTCTTTCCTGCATGACCGGCTGCAGTTCTCTGCCGGTTTTAAAGAGGTGATGTTTGCCCGCACCGGCACGAACAGCCTGCCCGGCGGGCCTTATCGCGTGGGTATGAACACCGCCGTGCCCTTGCCCCGGCTGGCAATAAAATATCAGATCACCCCGCAGCATCAGGTATTTTTCAACACCACGATTAATTTTCGCACCCCGGCTGAAAGTGCCCTTTACACGGCTTATGACCCCGGCTCGGGCGATGTGCTGACCCGTGGCACAAACAACGTGAAGAATGAATATTCTATCGCTGAGGAGCTGGGTTACCGATATACCGGCACCTGGGTGACAGGCAGCCTGACTTTATTCAATTACAATTTTACCAACCGGCAGGTTGAAACTGTTGTGCCGGTTAATGGGTCTTTTATTTCCTCAACCATCAATGCCGGCGGGCAGACCTCGCGCGGGGTTGATATCGAGGCAGGGCTGCGCCCCTGGCATCATTTCAGCCCTTATGTCTCGGCTGAATATCTGCACGCCACTATTGATAACGACATCGCCTCAAACGGAGATCTGCTCCCCACACGTGGCAAAACAGCGGTGCGCAGCCCAAAAGTGCAGGCTGCTGTGGGCCTGACATATGATGACGGGCATGTGTTTGGTGTGTTCAGTGCAAAATATATGGGGCGGCAATACGCAACTTTTATGAACGATGAGCGTATGCCCTCTTATGTCACGGCCAGTATGGCGCTGGGGTATCGTTTTTCTAAGATCTTTTTTCTTAATGCCCCTGAACTGCGCATGAATTTTATAAATATCACTAATCAGCATTATCTCTCAGGCCTTGCCAGCCCCACCCTTAACGCCCGCACGACAACAGGCCGGCGGGGCAGCAGCATTGCGGGAGAGGACCCCACTTATTACATCGGTGGCGGGTTTGCGGCCCTGTTTACCGCTTCAGGCCGGTTCTGAACGTGGTGAGTGCGGCAGAGCCAGGGCAGTTTGGCGTGCTTGGTGTGCAGACCGGGCGTGACTGGCCCTGCCTGACTGCGGAGGAAATCCGGGCTGTACTGGCACATTACCCCGGTGTGGTACCAGGCGGCACGTGTGCCTGGCACAGCATGCGTCCGTTTTCAGCTGCAGCACTGGTGACAGGGGCAGGGGAGGCCTGCCTGATTAAACGTCACCACAGCAGTCTTCGTAATGTCGCGGCCCTGTCAGAGGAGCACGCTTTTATGCAGCATCTGGCACGTGAGGGCGTGCCGGTGTGTCTGCCCTGCGTCACGGCAGAGGGCACCACTGCGCTGGCCCATAATGACTGGACGTATGAGGTTTTCCCCCGTGCCCCGGGTGAAGATATGTATCGTGATGTCATGTCATGGCAGCCTTATCTCTGCCCTGAGCATGCTTATGCGGCAGGTCAGGCACTGGCCAGACTGCACCATGCAGCCGCGTCTTATACCGCACCCGACCGGGCAGCCGGACGAGTGCTTATTTCCTCCATGGCCGTTATCGGCCAGGCTGACCTTATGGCGGCATTACAGGCATGGGTGCCTGCACAGCCCGGCCTTGCACAGGCATTACGCTCACGCTCCTGGCAGGAAGATGTGCAGCGTGTCCTCTCTCCCTGGCATGACAGGCTTGTGCCTTTGCTGCCAGAAATCGTGCCCTGCGGCGGGCATGGTGACTGGCATGGTTCTAACCTGTTATGGACCCCGCAGGGCGATATAGCCTGCGTGCTTGATTTTGGTATGGCCGGGCGCACCTGTGCGATGTTCGATCTGGCCACAGCTCTTGAGCGCAGCATGGTTGACTGGCTTGCACCTGCGCAGGAGCGGCATGTTGCCTGGCAGGATATGGCTGCTTTTTTGCGTGGTTATGCCACCATCAGCCCGCCTGATGACACAGCGCGGGCGCTGCTCAGGGTTTTTCTGCCTCTGGTGCATGTGGAATTTGCCCTCTCCGAAGTCGCTTATTTTGAAACCCTGCTGCATGATCCGTCTTCTGCTTCTGTGGCATATGATGATTATCTGCTGGGTCATGCTCAGTGGTTTAACAGTGCAGAGGGGCAGGCTATGCTCGATGTTTGCTCCCGCCGGGGCACCGGGGCATGAGCCCGACTGAGCTGGTGGCAGTTTTTGTCAGTGCGCTGAGTGTGTGGCTCACCGGTTGCCGCGTGGTGTGGTGCTGGCCAGTGACACTGGTTGCCTGCCTGCTTTATGGCATCGTGTTTCACGAGGCGCGTTTATATGCCGATATGGCGTTGCAGGCGGTGTTTGCTGCTCTTGCCTGTTATGGCTGGTGGCGGTGGCAAAGCGCAGAGCATCATGATGGCTCGGTGCAGGTCAGGCCGCTTGAGGCACGCAGTCTCTGGTTTGGTGTGGTGCTGAGCACAGCATGCGGAGCGGGCGCCGGCTATGCGCTATCGCGCCTGACGGATGATGCTGCCCCGTTTTCTGACGCGATGCTGAGTGCCTACAGTATTCTGGGGCAGGTGTGGATGGCCCGCCAGCATATAGCCTGCTGGTGGGTATGGATTGTGGTTGATCTGTTTTACACCGGATTGTTTGCTGTGCGGGGTCTTTACCCTACTGCTGTGCTTTATGCTGTTTTTGTCGGGCTGGCTGTTACCGGCCTGCGGCTGTGGCGCAAAGAGGCGATATAACACCACAAAGGCAGAATAAAGCTCGTGCGGTATTATCCTTTCTGCCGCTGACCTGAAAAAGAAGTCATTTACTGACGGGTGAATACCATAAAAGCCAGTGGGTTTTTCTGGTACAGACGGGCTTTTACTGGTGCGAATGCAGCAGAGGCCGTGCAGGCAGGGGCAGATGTGGATGATTCGACAGAATCCACACCGCCTTAAAGGCCCTGTAGTCAAGTGCTTTTAAGGATTGACATAAAGAAAAAGATATTTGCGGCAGAAAACAGCCATTTTTTATAAGTAACGCCCCTGTGAGTTCTGTCATTTTATCCACAGAAAGCGGGGAAAGACCTCTGGATAACTTTGTGCATAACCTGTTTTCAGGCGCGGCTGGCGGCCTGTTTTGTCATAATTCGTGCTTTGTTCCCCTCTCCTGGTGCAGGGCTGCTCTGAGCACATTTATTTTATGTAAGGCGTAAAGGTTATTCTGCTTCAGCCCTGGTCAGAGCCTGAAAGCCATGTGTCTGATTTTTTCGGGCCTGAGGTCTTTTTATAAATTGCAATTGACAATCATTATCATTCTCAGTTAGAGCCGGCATCCCAATCTATCTGAATAAATATGGCGAGCACAGAATGTCGTTTTCACATGCGGTCGCTGGTCTGCTCCCTGTCGTAGCACTTTTTGGCGGGGATATGGCAGATGCTCTGGCGGACACACCCGAAACAGCGTCTTCACGCTCACACTATGCCCGGTCACATGCCGGGGGCAGCAGTGGTGCAACACCTCCGAAACAGCCTGTCGTCATTGGCAAAAAAGAAGAGCTGGTAGTGACGGCCACAGGCCTGTCACGCGCTTCATCTGCTACCAAAACCCGCACCCCTATTATTGAATCGCCTCAGACAATTTCTATCGTGAACCGTGAGGAAATTGAACTGCGTGCTTCTCCCACTATTGCTGATGCCCTCTCTTACACAGCAGGGGTGCAGGCCGAGCCCTCTGGTATCGACAGCCGTGTTGATGAGGTTTCGGTGCGTGGCTTTGGAGCCGGGGGTTTTTCTTCCAATAATAACTTTGTTGACGGGTTGCGTCTGCCCTCAGGCGGGCAGTGGACCCGCACCTCTTTTGATCCCTTTGCCCTGCAGCAGATCGAGGTGCTTAAAGGCCCGTCAGGTGCACTCTACGGGCAGACTGCGCCAGGCGGGGTGGTAAACCTGGTGACCAAACGCCCCACCGCTAAAAGCGAGGGTGAGTTCTTTTTGCAGGGTACAGGTTTTACTGACCTTTCAAACTGGCAGGGCCAGGCCTCGGGCGACCTGTCTGGCCGTCTTAATAAAAGTGGTTCACTGCTCGGGCGGGCGGTGGCTATGGCCAAATATGGTGATACGCAGGTTAACGGGGTGCAGCTGGGGCGGTATTATTTCTCACCCAGTATGACCTGGCGGTATGCACCAAAGTCGAGCTGGACAGTTCTCGCGCAATATCAGCGCGACCAGGGGGGCTCGACCTATCAGTTTCTGCCTGCAACCGGCACGCTTTATGCGTCAAAGGGGCGGCATATTAAAAATAATGCTAACCTGGGTGAGCCACACTGGAACACATTTGACCGTAACCAGGCACTTGTTGGCTCGTTTCTTGAGCATCATTTCAATCGTTTTTTCACCCTGCGTAACAACACGCGTTATACTTATATTGATACGCTCTACCGGGCGACGGTGCTGTCGGGTGATACCCTGTCAAAATGCCCGGCAACAATAGCAGGCTGTATACCGGGTGAGACCATTGCCCGCCGTGCGGTAGAGGGGCGGGGCCGTTCGCAGGGTGTTACAACCGACCTTCAGCTCGAAGGGCACATGACCACCGGTCCGGTGCGTCATTTACTGCTGGCCGGCACTGATTATTTTTATACAAACTGGAACCACTCGCGTGACCTCGTGCAGTCCTCGCTGGTGTTGCCTGTGCTCAATATTTTTGACCCGTCTTCGCGTGGTTCATCAGGGTTTGCCGGGGCGCTGTCCCCGCAGGTTTATACGTCAACAGTCAGCCAGCAGAACGGTATTTACTTTCAGGACCAGCTTAAAGCAGGTCGCCTGCGTGTGACCGTTGGCGGCCGCCAGGACTGGGCACGTGATAACACCCTGAATGTGCTGAAGCAGACCCGCTATATAACAAATTCATCTGCTTTTACCTGGCGTGCCGGGGGTGTGTATCTGTTTGATAATGGTCTGGTGCCGTATTTCAGTTATGCGCAGTCTTTCCAGCCGCAGGTGTCTGACCCTTCCACCTCTCTGACCGGCGAGCCGTTTAAACCCACGACCGGCGACCAGTATGAGGCCGGGCTGCGCTACCAGTATGGCAAAAGTATTTATATTACTTTTGGCGGTTATCAGATCACGCAGAAAAATACGACCACTCCCAACGCTGCCGGGGCCATGTGTGGCACCAGCACATGTCTTGTGCAAACAGGCAAGGCCCGGGTGCGCGGCCTTGAGCTTGAAGGGCGGGCAAACCTGCCGTGGGATATGGCGGTTATTTTCACCGGCACCCGCAGTGATGCACGGATAAGGAAGTCGAACACAGCAAGCGAGATTGGTAATTATATGCCTCAGGGGCCAAAATGGATGGCCTCGTTATTTGTTGACCAGCGCGTGCGCCACGGCCTGCTTAAAGGAACAGGCCTGGGCGGAGGGGTGCGCTACACCGGCCACAGCTATGGTGATACAGCGAATAAGCTTTCTATCCCGGGTTATACGCTGTTTGATATGTTCCTGCGTTATGATTTTGGTGAAGCACACCCGCGCTATCAGGGGCTGACCTTTTCGCTCAATATGCGCAACATTGCGAACAAACGCTTTGTCGCGACCTGCACCGCCGTTGCGGCATGTTATTACGGGCAGGGCCGCAGCCTGACAGCCCGTCTTGAATATCGCTGGTGAGAGCATGCTTTTTTTAATCATGGCAAGCCTGCTGGCCTTTGCCGGCAGTGTGCTCGTTTATCTGGCCTCGTCACAGCAGCGTTTGCTGTGCCGCCCGTTGCCAGGCCGTGCGGCACGATGGGCTGGTGCCGCCCTTGAGGGGGCGGCACTGCTGCTGCTGCTACAGTGCCGCAGCCCGGCAACAGCAGTTTTTATGCTGGTTACATTTCTTATGGCAGCGTGGTCTTTTACACCGCTGTTTATTGCTCTGATTTTCAGCCGCAGGACACCATAATGACGACGACACTCAGCAGCCGTGGCTGGCTGCCTAAAGTTTCTGCTGCAAGCCTGGCCGGTGCGGTGCTGACCATGGGGCTTACAGGTGTTGTGGGTTGTCTGTCTGGCAGTGACAGCATGCCCCGCAGCATGTCGGCACAGTTTTTAATGTGGCTGGCAGTGCTGGTCTGGGTTGCTCTGCTTGGCAGTTGTTTTTTGTTTCGTTCAGGGCGGCAGGCCTGGCTGGTGCTGACCGGCGCTAATATCCTTGTGTGGGGCGTGTATGTTCTGGCACGGGCGGCAGTGTTATGAAGATACGTCAGGACATTGTCAGCACGTACCGCGATGTACATAGCTGGGTTGGTATTATCAGTGCTTTGTTTTTGTTCGTGGCTTTTTATGCCGGGGCGATAAGCATGTTTGAGGAAAGCCTGCAAAACTGGCTTTCTCCGCCCGTTACTTTGCCTGCTCCCCCCTCTCTTGAGCAAACGCCCGACCTGCTGAACAGGGTATTTGAAGCTCACCCTGAAGCCCGCGAGAATTATACCATCGTGCTGAATGACGAGGCCGCTGCCCGGCGGGGGCGTGTGCGCTGGTCACCCCCGGGGCGGCCTCATGCCCGGGTGCCGGTTACGGTTGCGGCACTTGATGAACAGGGTGAACTGGTGAGCGGGGAGCTGCCACTTTCTGAGGCTGCACATTTTGTTGACGAGCTGCACCAGCAGGTGGGTCTGCCTTTGCCGCATGAACCCGCCAGGCTGGTGATGGGGCTGGTGGCTTTGTTGTACTCTGTTGCGCTGATTTCGGGTGTTATTGCCTTTCTGCCCGGGTTGACCCGTATGCTGTTTGCGGTGCGCGCCGATGGCGGAGCACGTAAAAAATGGCTTGATTTTCACAATCTTCTGGGTGTGTTTTCGCTGCCGTTTCATATTGTCATGGCGCTGACGTCAGTGGCGTTTGCGTTTCATGATCAGATTTTTACTATGGAACATTTTCTGCTTTCAAAAAGAGGGGCCGCCATTGTGCACCCGCAGGGGCGGGGGCACGGTCAGCCTCATATGCAGCAGGTTCTGCTGCCGCCCGCCGCTGTGCGTGATGCGGTGCAAAAGCAGGCTCCTGGTTTTGTGCCTGAAACACTGACCTACACTCTGATGCATGGCCAGGTCGCGTTGCGTGTGGCAGGTCATGATGACCGCTATAGCCTGCGTGGCCCGACAGCAGGGTTTGCAACCCTTAACCCCATAACCGGGCATATCGTCTCAGCCGATTATCTGCCGGGCCATCAGTCCACAGGTTTTGCTGTGCTTACCACGTTCTTTGCGCTTCATTTCGGCAGCTTTGGTGGCACGCTGGTGCGCTGGGGGTATGTTGTGCTTGGTCTGGGCGGGGCTTTTTTATTTTATACCGGCAACCGGTTGTGGATAGCCTCGCGCCGCCGCCGCGAACGCAGCGCTGGCCTGATGCAGGAAACACGCGGCACATGGTTTTTGCAGGCACTGACAACAGGCTGCCCCCTGGGGTGCATTGCGGGTATTTCGGCTGTGTTCTGTGCGGCTCCCTTTTTGTCGTATGGGGGAGGCTATGTCACGGTTTCTGCAATATATTATAGTATATTTGCAGTTTTTATGATTTCAGGTTTTATTATGCCACCCTCATTTGCGCTGAGACTTCAGCTGAGTGTTGCAGGGTTTATAACGCTGTATATCCCGTTTGCCGCAGCACTCGCCACCCGGCCGGTGCTGATGTCACCCACGGGAGGGGGCCTGAGCCTGTGTGCTGTGCTGGTGGGCGCTGCGTTAGTTTATGCCGGCCTGCGACGGGGGAGGGAAAAGCCGACAGCGCCTGTGTGTCGCTAGCCGCCGGTCGTCAGCCTTCACATCGCCGGTAAAGCACAATATCCTTTACTGGTTTTGTGTTTTGAAGCCCTCTTTCATGCAGGAATAAAGCCCCTATGAATCTGATCAGTGAACTTTCAGTTGTTGCTACGGTATCAGCCTTCTGGCTGGTGGCGATGATTGTGCCCGGGCTTGATTTTCTGCTTGTGACACGGCTGGCTGTGATGCGCGGTAAAGCTGCGGCTCTCAGGGCAACTTTTGGCGTGGCTGTGGGGGTGGGCATATGGGGGCTTGCAGGGTTTTTTGGTGTCAGAACACTGTTTATTGCTGCGCCCTGGCTTTACATGCTGCTTAAAATTGTTGGTGGACTTTATCTTTTCCTCACCGGTTTCAGACTTTTCATGAGCAGCTGGCAAAAGAAAACAGCGCAGAGCGGGCACACAGAGCTGGTTTCTGGCACAACACGTGCGTTCAGGGTCGGGTTACTGACAAACCTTGCAAACCCGAAAGCCCCGGTTTTTGTGTCGGGTCTTTTTGCTGCGGCATTGCCACAGCATGCTTCAGTTCAGCTGGGGCTGACGTGTGTGGCTGCCATGTTTGTTATTGCTATGGCATGGTTTGCGCTGGTTGCAACACTTCTCAGCCTTAAAAGTGTTTCTCGTATTTTCATGAGTTTTCAGAAATGGATCGACCGTTGCGCTGGTCTGGCTTTTATGGCGCTGGGGCTGCGCTTTGTTACTGAGCGCTCGCCTGGCTGACATGTGCAGGGGCGGGGTGAGATAACGCCTCCACATTCCGCGCTGACAGAGTATGATGGCGTTTCATATCAGGAGACCTCTTGCTTTCTTTCTGGAAAGAAAGTTATAAGCGGGGGGTGAATCGTCATGTCGGAAACAGGAATGAAAATCGGACGCCCGAAAGAAATCTCAGACGAACACATCCTTGCTGTGGCCCGCCGCTGCTTTCTCGAGCGCGGAGGCGGTATCGCAGCAGCGGACATCGCACGCGAGATCGGTGTCAGCCATACAACGCTCTTTAACCGTTTTGGTTCAAAGCAGGGGCTTATGCTGGCAGCGCTGGGGGCGCCGAAAGATATTCACTGGATCGGCACACTCGAGGCCGGGCCGGATAACCGGCCTGTTAAGGAGCAGCTTGTTGAAATTTCCTGTACAATAGCCGTGTTTTTTGAAAATCTTAATGCGGGTTTTTCAGTTCTTCAGGCCAGTGGCATTGATACTGATGCGCTGTGCACGGGTGATAACCCCGAGACCTCAGCACCCGCACGGGCTTTTCGTGCGCTGACTGAGTGGATCGGCCGTGCACAGCAGCAGGAAAAACTGGCTTACTGTGATGCACAGGTACTGGCCTCAACATTGCTCGGTGTGCTGCATAACCGTGCTTTTTCAAACCGCGTGTGCGGAGAAGGCGGCTCTGACAGGGCAACAGACAAAAGTCATGTTGCTGACGTGATCACCCTGTTATGGGACGGAATAAAGCCGTCATCATAGCGGGCCTTTCTCTCGGGCATGCTCGCACATCATGTGTCATGCCCTTTAAGGAGCTGATGAGTATGACGGATATCTGGCAGCCTGTTACCCTTGGCAAAATGACTCTGCCAAACCGCTTTGTTATGGCACCTATGACCCGCAGCCGCGCGCAGTATGATGGCACGCCTGGCCCCCTGGCCGCGGAGTATTATGCACAGCGTGCCAGTGTCGGGCTGATTGTGGCCGAGGGCACACAACCTTCGGCTGACGGGCAGGGTTATATGATGACCCCCGGCATCTACACTCAGGCACATATTGACGGCTGGCAGAAAGTGACCTCAGCCGTTCATGCCGCAAACGGGCATATCTATATTCAGCTTATGCATGCCGGGCGTATGTCACACCCTGATAACACCCCTCATCATCGTCAGGCCGTGGCGCCCTCTGCCATTGCACCGGGCACAGGTATGTTTACGGCAAAAGGCATGCAGGATATTCCGCCCCCGCGTGCGCTGAGCACGGCGGAGGTCCGTCAGACAGTGCAGGACTTCCGTCATGCTGCAAAATGCGCAGCTGAAGCCGGTGCAGATGGTGTCGAAATTCATGGTGCTAATGCGTATCTTATTCAGCAGTTTTTCGCACCTGGCGCAAACACCCGCACGGACGAGTATGGCGGTTCGATCGAAAACCGCGCACGTTTTGCCCTTGAAGTTGCACAGGCTATTGCTGAAGAAATTGGTGCTGAGCGCACAGCCATTCGTTTCTCACCTGGCACAACCCTGTGGGGCATTGACGAGGGGGCAGACTACCCAGAACTTTATCGCTACCTGATGACAGAGCTGAATAAGCTCGGCCTGTCTTATGTGCACATTATGCATCAGGGAAATGACGCACTGCTGGCCGATATACGCCGCATCTGGTCGGGTAAACTGATTATTAACCGCCCGGGCCGCCCCCGTGAGGAGATCGGGCATGACGTGGCCAGTGGTCTGGCTGACCTTGAGGCCTATGGTCAGATGATTCTGGCTAACCCTGATTTTCTGGCCCGGCTGAAGGCTGATGCCCCGCTGAATGATGCTGACCGTATGACCTTCTTTGGTGGTGATGAAAAGGGATATACCGACTATCCCATATTGTGAGTCTGTTTACACTCTGCCCCGCACTGTGATGGTGCGGGGCAGGGCAGAAATTATGCGGCGTGCAGGGCATCCTCCGGGGTGGAGGCTGAGCCAAACACTTCGTGCTTGATGCGGCTTTCCGGCACGCCTTCGGCTTTCAGCCCGGCAATGACTGATTGCATAAAGGCGTCAGGCCCGCACAGATAATACAGGGCATCAGCCGGTGTATGGGCTTTCAGCCATGCGGCAGAAATATGCCCCTCATGTGTCTGCACATTCTGCCCGGCTGCGGCGGTGTCGTTTTTGCGGGTATAGAAAATGTCAGCCTGCACTGTTCCGTCTTTTGCCAGCTCACGCACGCGCGGCCCAAAGGCTTCGCTCTGCGGGGTGTGGGTGCCGTGCACATAATGCAGCGGTGCTTTCCGTCCGGCCTTATGTGCGGCCTCGGCCATCGCAATAAAGGGGGTCAGCCCCACGCCGGCACTCAGCAGCACAACCGGGTGGTTTGCAGTTTCTTCTGGCAGGGTGAAGGTGCCAGCAGGTGCTGACACGAGCAGTTCGGTGCCTTCTTTTGCGTGGTCATGCAGCCAGCCTGAGACCAGCCCGCCCGCTGCACGTTTAACACTGATGCGGTAGCCCCTGGAGTCGGGAGCTGATGAAATGCTGTAATTACGCCGCTGTGAGCCTTCGCCCGGCACGGTGATGTTGAAGGTAAGATACTGCCCGGGTTTATGCAGCACAACGGGTTTGCCGTCTGTGGGCTCAAGCCGGAAGGAGGTGACATCGCCACTTTCTGCCACGCGCTGACGAATGGTGAATGCACGCCAGCCGCGCCAGCCACCGGGGGCCTCTTCTTTTTCTTTATAAAGCTGGCTTTCGCGGTTCATCAGCACGTCGGCGAGAAACTGATAGGCATTGCCCCAGGCCTGCATGATTTCAGGTGTGGCGGCGTCACCCAGTACATGGGCAATAGCCCCCAGCAGGGCCTGACCGACATGCGGGTAGTGCTCGGGCAGAATGTTCAGCCCTACATGTTTTTCAGCAATGCGTTCGATCATGCCGGTCAGTGTGCCCAGGTCATTAATATGGCGGGCATAGGCCAGCACGGCCATGGCCAGGGCAGTGGGCTGCTCGCCGCTTTTCTGGTGTGAGCGGTTAAACAGTTCGGCAATGGCCGGGTCAGCCAGCAGGCGTGAATACATTTCGCGGGTGATATCGAGACCGTGTGCTTCCAGCGCGGGAATGCAGGCAGTAACGATAGCGCGGGTCTGGTCGTCGAGTGATGCGGTCACGGACTCTCTCCTTTAAAGATGTAAACTTTATACATCTTTAAATAGCATCTGGTAAACAAGATGTCAATTTGTTAATGTTTAGTTTATGCGCCTTACTCTTCATACCGACTACGCTTTGCGTACTCTTCTCTATCTCGGGGTTCACACTGATCGCCGTGTGTCCATTCACGAGATCGCCCGAGTCTATAAGATTTCGGAAAACCACCTCGTGAAGGTGATCCATCATCTTGGCAAAGGCGGGTTTCTCAGCACGTTTCGTGGTCGTCACGGCGGGCTTGAGCTGGCCAGACCTGCCGATAAGATTCGGATCGGTGATGTTGTGCGCTACACGGAGGAGGAGATGGTTTTGCTGGCCTGCATGGCCCCGCCTGAGGCAGAGCAGGAAGAAATTGTTACAGAGTGTATTTTATCAGGCGGGTGTGTTTTACGTTCAGGGCTGGCAAAAGCGATGGATGCATTTATGGCCGTGCTCGATGACTACACCCTGGATGATATGCTGACCCCCTATGAGCGCCTGGTGCTGAGCAATAAGGCAGGGCTGGCTTCAGGGGCGGAGGATTAGTGTTTTTTGTACTAAAAAATCATGACATTACAGTTAATAATTAACTTAATAGCCAGTAAATGAATTTTATATAATGGCAGAGCTATGGCATGCAAATCTTTGTAGTACCGCTGCTTAGCGTTCAGTTTGTGTCATAAATCTGAACATAAAATGCTCTGAGTGAGAAAATTTACAAAATAACGGATTAAAAGCTGGCGCGTCTTCCTGTATGCGACAGGTAGCGAAACAAAAGGTCAGCTTCTTTATCTCATGCTGCATTTTATGCCTGACACTCCTCTGTCCCTTGTTATACTTATTATATGCAGCGTTCTTGTCTGCGTATTTGAGTTTGTAAACGGGTTCCATGACACAGCAAATGCTGTGGCAACCGTGATCTACACCCGCTCCCTGAAGCCTGTTCAGGCTGTTGTGCTCTCGGGAGTGATGAATTTTGCCGGTGTTCTGGCTGGTGGTCTGAGCGTGGCTTACGCTCTGGTTGAGCTTTTGCCGCCTGATGTGCTGACCCCGCCAAATGGTGCGCCGGCAGTGCCTATGCTGTTTTCTCTCTTCGGGGCAGCCCTGTCCTGGAACCTGCTGACATGGCGTGCCGGCATTCCTAACTCCAGCTCTCACTGCATCATCGGCTCTATCATTGGGGTCGCCGTGGGTGATGCCCTTGTTCACGGCCGTCATTATCGTGAGGGTATCGACTGGCCTCAGGTTTTAAAGGTGCTTGAGGCTCTGGCAGTCTCGCCGATTCTTGGTCTGGTCGGGGCGGGGCTCTTTTACTGCGTGCTGAAGATGTTTGT
Organism: Acetobacter sp. DmW_043; assembly: GCF_002153485.1. Lineage (NCBI taxonomy): Bacteria > Pseudomonadati > Pseudomonadota > Alphaproteobacteria > Acetobacterales > Acetobacteraceae > Acetobacter > Acetobacter sp. DmW_043. The sequence goes on from NZ_JOMN01000022.1 coordinate 65,210, forward strand.
GAAAGACAAAGCCCTTTTTGAGCCGCCTCAGGGGCACCAGCCCCCGCGTGGCTGGGTGCGCTGGCTGCTGATCGGCTCGTGCACCGGGGTCAGTTTTTCGCACGGCAGTAATGACGGTCAGAAAAGTATTGGTCTGATTATGCTGACAGTTGCCGGGCTCTGGCCGGCGTTATACGCGCTCAACCCGCAGCATCAGCACACGCTGCCGGTAACTGTGAGCGAAGCACACGAGATCCGTTCTGTGCTGGATATGTATGACCATGATGTGCTGCGCTCTGATGCGATGATTGCAGCACAGCACCTGCAGACAGAGAACTCCCTGCTCGATAAACCAATTCTTAACGGCCCGCTGCCGCCGCTCGTGACTGTGCGTTCTGATGTGTTTCAGATTGTGGCAGCACTTAAAAAAATCTCCCTTGATAAAGCCGTGCCGTCTCAGGTGCGCCATCAGGCTGCTCATTTGCGTATGAAACTGCGCCCGGTTGTTGAGTTCGCCCCCTGGTGGGTCAGGCTGCTGAGCGCTCTTTGTCTCAGCCTTGGTACCATGGTGGGCTATAAGCGTATTGTCAGCACCCTGGGGGAGAAAATAGGCCGCACGCATCTGACCCCTGCCCAGGGGGCCTCTTCAGAGCTGGTCGGGGCGGGCCTTATTCTTACAGCGGGCTATACCGGTCTGCCTGTCAGCACCACGCATATTGTGACGGCTGGTATCGCAGGCAGTATGCTGGGGGCTGGCTCTGGCCTGCAATGGGGCACCATGCGCCGTATTATGCTGGCCTGGGTTGCGACCCTGCCGGTCACTATCGTTCTGTCAGCGGGGTTATTTTACCTGCTCAGCCATTAAGGCACGGTTGTTTGTGTTGCCTGCGGGCAGCATGAATGACAGACTCATACTGTCATTTACTGGCGTTTAAGGGTGCTTCGTTTCCGGGCATCTCCATGATTTGTGTGAGGATCTTTTTATGACATCTTCCCGGGCTACTGTTCTGGTAACAGGTGCAACAGCAGGTTTTGGTCATGCTATTGCACTGCGACTGGTTAAAGACGGCTACCGTGTAATTGCCACAGGCCGCCGTAAAGACCGTCTTGATGCTCTGGCGCAGGAGGCCGGGCCGGCACTTTTGCCTTTTGTGCTTGATGTGACAGATGCTGAAGCGGTTGAGAAACTGCCTGCCTCTTTGCCTGCCGGCTGGCAGGAGGTCGATGTGCTGGTGAATAATGCGGGTCTGGCCCTGGGGCTTGAAAAAGCCTGGAAGGCAACTGCCCTCGACTGGGAGCGGATGATCGCCACGAATGTCACGGGGCTGACCGCTATGACCCGTGTGCTTCTGCCCGGCATGGTTGCGCGCAACAGGGGGCACATTATTGCTCTTGGCAGCACAGCAGGCATTTATCCTTACCCTGGTGCTAATGTTTATGGGGCCAGTAAAGCATTTGTGTCGCAGTTTATGCGCAATCTGCGCAGTGACCTGCTGGGTGTGCGTGTCAGAGTGACCAATATCGCCCCCGGGCTGTGTGGCGGCAGTGAGTTCAGCGAAGTGCGCCTTGGTGATAAATCAAAGGCTGCAGCTGTGTATGACGGCACAGAGCCGCTTTTGCCTGAGGATATTGCCGAGACGATCTCCTGGGTTCTGGGTTTGCCGGCGCATGTGAATATTAACCAGATTGAGATGATGCCCGTTTGTCAGGCTTCGGCGGGTCTTGCCGTCGACCGGAGCATGGGCCGGGCGTCAGATGTATAACTTTTTGAAACTATTTTTCTTTTTTAGTTAATTTTTTGTATACTAATGACGAATTTTATAATAGTTAACTATCTTGCAACGATGTGGGAGGCATTTTACATTCCCCTCATAATCTGAGGGGCTCCTGCTCATTAAAAGAGCAGGGTGGTGGCATGAGGCTGCCGGGTGGCTGAGTGCGCTGCCCTCCCTTTCGTTTCAGTACAAAGCAGTAATGTTCTGTCAGGACTATTCACCTGGACGGAGAGTGGTGTGTCATTATCTTTTTATACCTGTCTTCTTGTCATGTTTGGTGGAGCACTCGGGTCGCTTCTGCGTCATGTTGTCAGCGTTCTGACAGCACCTTACAGCCGCATAATGCCCTGGGGCACTATTTTTGCTGTTAATACCGTTGGTTCGTTTGTTATTGCCTTTTTTGCGACACTGACTATGGCAGACGGGCGCTACCCTATGTCTGATAATATGCGCCTGCTGGTGATGACGGGTATATGTGGCGGTTATACGACCTTTTCCACATTCAGCTGGCAAACATTTGAGTTTTTGCGCACGGGGGCGGTCGGCCGTGCCTTACTGACAGTCATATTGTCAGTTGTTATGTGCATTGGTGCGGCTTCTGCCGGTTATATTACGGCTGTCTGTTTTAATTTTCAGACCATGCAGGCAGTTGAAGTTGAGAAACATAAAGATATATAATTTCTTAATAAAGTATTGATTAAGTAGTTTATTTTTCAGTTTTTTTGTTCTTGAAATAAAAGAAATGGCACATATTAGTATGTGCCATTTTAATTTTTATTAAAAAAATGTTATTTAAATAATACCATCCTCCCGTCAGAGGAGGAATCTCTGTAAAACAGGAGGTTAGGTTTCGTGAATACTGATCAGGACATTGCTGTCATCGGGATAGGATGTCGGCTGCCCGCATCTGTAGAGACGCCGGAGCAGTTCTGGACATTTCTTTGCCAGCAGGGTGATGCATCTTCCGGTGTTCCGGCTGACCGCTGGAGTGTAAAGCGGTTTTATGCGCCTGATTATGACACGCCAGGTAAAACCTATATGCAGCGCGGGTCGTTCCTTGATCAGAAACTCGCGGATATGGAACCGCTGTTTTTTGGTATTTCCCCGCGTGAAGCCGTTATTATTGACACACAGCAGCGCGTTTTACTTGAAGTCGCGTGGGAGGCGTTAGAAAACGCCGGCATTCTGCCAGGTTCGCTCGCCGGGTCGCAGACCGGTGTTTATATGGGGTCATTCTCGCTCGACAGGCTTGTGGTCAGCGGCTCATCTGACAGCCGCCCGCTTATCCGCGATCATTACGCCGCAACAGCGGCCTCTGCCACCATGCTTGCCGCACGTCTTTCTTACAATTTTGATCTTCATGGGCCGTCAATGTCGATCGACACGGCGTGTTCCTCGTCTCTTGTGGCGGTTCATCAGGCCTGCGTCAGTCTGCGTCATGGCGAAACCTCTCTGGCTCTGGCTGGCGGGGTGAACATTATGGGCGCGCCTTCAGCGTCGATCACGATGTCAAAAGGCCATTTTATCTCGAAGGATGGCCGCTGCAAAAGTTTCTCTGATGATGCTGACGGATATGGCCGCGGAGAGGGGTGTGGCATAGTTGTGCTTAAACGCCTGGCAGATGCTGTGCGTGATGGCGATATTATCCATGGTGTAATCGCCGCTTCGGGTGTGAACCAGGACGGGCATACTTTCTCACTCACAATGCCCGATGAAGAAGCGCAGGCAGACCTGATTGAGCGCGTGGCTGAACGTGCAGACATCGACCTTGCCGCGGTAGGCTATGCTGAGGCCCACGGTACAGGCACCCCGGTCGGTGACCCGATTGAGGCCCGTGCTCTGGGGCGCGCTGTAGGGCAGGCCCGTAAAGCGACAGGCAGGCCGCTGCTTGTGGGGTCTATGAAGGCGAATTTTGGGCATCTTGAAGGGGCCGCAGGCGTTGCGGGGCTGATTAAAGCCGTGCTGTGCCTGAAAAATGCACAGGTGCCCCCGCAGGCGAATCTGACAGTTCTGAATAAAAATATTCCGTTTGATGAGCTGAATCTGCGTGTTCCTGTTAAGGATATGGTCGCGCTTGATACGGCAAAAGATATCTATTCTGTTGTTAATTCCTTTGGTTATGGCGGCACAAATGCTGTTGCTGTTTTGCGGGCCTGCCCTGAAAAAACAAAAACCGTTACGGCACAGCATGACGAGGCAGAGCGCCCTGAGGGGCATTACCTGCTGCCTGTTACGGCATTTACCGAAAGCTCACTGAAAAAAATTGCAGCCAGTTATGCGACTCTGCTGTCTGACAGCTCTGTCGATCTGGCGGATATGTGCTTCTCTGCGGCAACAACGCGAACACCCCTTGAGTATTATGCAACGGTGCTCGCTAAAACCCGTGATGAAGCTGCTGCTGCTCTGAACGCGCTCGCCGCCGGCGCTGAGAGTGCTGCTGTTGTCAGGGGCAGAAAACAGGCCGAAAACCCCATGGGTGGCCCGGTTTTTGTGTTCTCTGGTATGGGTTCACAGGTTGAGGGCATGATGGCTCTGCTGTCGCATGACCTGCCGGCACCGGCCCGTGCAATGGCTGAGAAGTGCGATGCCCTGTTTGCTAAGTTGCTTGGCTTCTCTCTGACAGAGTTCCTCTCCTTACCTGAGAATGCTGCCGAAGTGCATAAAACGCAGCTCGCCCAGCCTGCTATTTTCCTTGTGCAGATGACATTGTTCGAAGCTCTGCGTTTTTATGGTGTGACCCCGGCTGCGGTTACAGGTCATAGCGTGGGTGAGGTTGCGGCAGCCTGTGCGGCAGGCGTGCTGACCCTCGAAGATGCGGTGACGATTGCTTATTATCGCAGCCAGCATCAGAGCACACTGGCTGGCACGGGTGCGATGCTGGCCGTGGGGCTGAATCAGGAGGAGGCAGAGGAGCGCTTTGTTTCTCGTTTTGGTCAGGGTGTCTGCACAGCTGTAGTAAACAGCAGCCGCCTGACCGTGCTGTCAGGGCCGCAAGAAACTCTCAGTATTATTGCTGATATCTGTAAGAAGAATAAAATCTTCAGTAAATTCCTGCCGGTTGAGCTGCCATATCATAATCCTGCAATGGAGAAGATTGAGGCCGGGTTTAAGAAAGATATTGCCGCTATCCCCTTCAGCCGACCGGTATATCCGCTCTATTCTACGGTTACGGCCAGCCGGTGTGATGATGCTTTTTGTCATGATGCAGCCTACTGGTATGACAATACCCGTCTGCCTGTGCGTTTTAGTGACACGGTCGAAGCTCTGGCTGAAGATGGAGCCCGTGTTTTTATCGAAATTGCCGCGCAGCCGGTTCTGATCAGTTCGCTGCGTGATGTGGCCAGAACTGTTACCGGCAATGCGACCATTCTGAGCTGCGTTGATACAAAAAAATATGACGAGCCCTTTATCGCCCGCACCCTGGCGCATCTGTTCATGGCGGGGGTCTCTCCCGACTGGGCGCGTGTAAGCGGTGGTGAGCGTATTGTGCTGCCACATTACGCCTGGACGCGTGAAAGCTTCTGGGTGGAGACACGTCTCTCCCGTCAGGACAGGCTGGACGAGACTGTCTACCCGGTTTTAGGCATGCAGGCCCCTGCGTCTCTGCCGACCTGGCTTGCCAGTGTAAACACAAACTATATGCCCTGGCTGCCTGACCATCAGATTGATGATCTGTGCCTCTTCCCGGCAGCAGGATATATCGAAGGTGCTGTTGCACTTCATGCTGTGCGCGAGAAGACTGACGAGGTTATTCTCGAAGATATTGCGATTGATAAAGCCCTGCTGCTCGATGACAGGCTGGCAGATGTGCAGATGAGCTGGGTTTTTAACCCGGCAGATCACAGTCTGACCGTGGCTTCGCGTGATATAAATGATGATGACAGTGTCTGGGTGCCGCACGCGACGATGAAAATTCTGAGCAGCGCGCCCTGGCCTGTTGCTGCCCCTGAGGTGACATTGCCTTATGCAGAGGGCAGCGTGCTGCATGCGGTCATGCCTCAGAAATTTTATGAAGAAATTAAAGAGTATGGTTTTGCTTATGGTCCGTCTTTTCAGACAATCATAAGTCTTGATATCGGGGATAAAATCTCACGCTCTGCGCTGAAGCTGGCTGACGAGCATGCGGGGGCAGCTGATGAATATTTTCTGCACCCCACTTTGTGGGACGGCGCATTTCAGACGCTGATTGCCGCAGGCTATGGCACGGCAAAAGGTACGCTGTTTGTGCCAACAGGCATTCGTCAGGTCAGGCTGTATCACAAGGGCCTGTCAGCGGTGCGTGTGCATTGTGTACTGACAAAGAAAACGGCCTCTGACATTCAGGGTAATATTCTGATTGTCACAGAAAGCGGTGAGCTGGTTGCCGAGATTAAAGATTTCACAGCCAGAGCGATCAGAACAGCAGCCCGCAGCAATGATGACCTGCGGCGTAAAATTTATCGTAATGCGTGGGTAAAAACAGAGGATAAAAACATCCTTCTTGAAGAGAAGAAGGTGATTATCTGTGGTGCCCCCTCAGAACTTGCAAAGCGTGTGGCCGCAGAGCTTGCGCTTTATGCGGTTGAGGCTGAGCAGGTCAGTGAGCCAGCACCGTGCAGTATTGACCCTGAGCTTTATAACAGCATCATTTATGTTGCTGACAAAAATGAAGAAGATCTTGGTATTGCCGAGCTGTGGAAGGTTAAAACCTTCTTTGATGCAGTTATTGAAAAAACAGAGCGTGAGCGCAGCTGTGTTGTGCATGTTCTCACCTCAGGGGCTGTAGCGCCTTACCCGCTTGAAAAAGGGAAAACACTGGCCCCTGACCAGGCTGCTGTCAGAGGTTTTGTGCGTGGGATACAGGCTGAAAAAAGTAATCTGTCGATTAAGCTGGTAGATATTGGCACCACCCCGGATGAGGATGTTATGCGCGCGCTGTGTGCAGAAATTCTCAATGGTGAAGACCCTGAGGAGATGGAGGACGACGTTCTTCTCACCCCGCAGGCGCGTTTTGCAGGCCGCCTGCAGCGCAGTGAGGAGCCTCCTGCGCCGCAGCTTCTCCCCTTTTCGGCTGATGAGAGGGATGAAAATGGTGCTCTCGTTGCCGTGCGCCTGGAAACAGTTAAGGGGGCTGCCTTTGATGCACTGTACTATGAGCGGTTTGTCTGCCCGAAACTGAAAAAAGACGAGGTTCTGTTTCGTATTCTGGCAACAGCTCTTAATTTTAAAGATATTCTTAAAGCAACAGGCCTTTTGCCTGACAGCATTATGGATGGCACCTTCCATGGTCATGAAATGGGCTCTGAAGCGACGACTGAAGTTGTTGCTGTGGGTGAGGGTGTTACCGGTTATGAAACTGGTAAACGCTACGTTATTTCATGGCCCGGCGGTTTTGCGACCCATCTGGTAGCCCTTGCCAGTGAGATGATCAGCTACCCGCTCGATGCGCTCGATGTTGATTATCTGCAGGCATCAACCCTGCCGATTGCCTCAGCCACAGCCTATTGCTCGCTGGTTAAACTGGCCCGCCTGCAAAAAGGTGAGAGTGTGCTTATTCATGCCGGTACAGGTGGCGTGGGTATGACAGCCATTTATATTGCGCAGCATATTGGTGCCCGTATTTTTGCAACGGCTGGCAGTGAAGCCAAACGCGCTTACCTTAAAGAGCTTGGGTGTGAGCAGGTCTGGAGTTCAAGAACGCTGGAGTTTGCGGAGGGCATTCGTGACGTGACGCAGGGGCGTGGCGTTGATGTTGTACTCAATTCTCTGCCAGGTGATGCGCTGTCGCATAGTGTGGCTGTTGTTGCCCCTTATGGCCGCTTTGTTGAAATTGGCAAAAAAGACATTATCGAAAATAATGGTCTTCCGCTTATGCCATTTAATCAGAACATGGCGTTCTTCTCCTTCGACCTTGACCGGATGATGCTGGAGCAGAAGGAGGATGTGCGTGAGCTGATGAAAGAAATGGCGCAGCTGCACAGGCAGGGCGTTATTAAACTGCCGGCTGTTACGGGCTATCCGGCGGCTAAGGTGGCTGATGCGTTCCGTTTCCTTGCATCATCCGCTCACATTGGTAAAGTTGTTGTTGATTACACAAAGCTTGAGGATGTTACAGCTTATCCTCTGCCACGCAGGCAGCCGGTTGTCAGGTCTGATGTGACCTATCTGGTCACGGGCGGCGCTGGTGGCTTTGGTTTTGCGACTGTTAAGTGGCTGCTCGACCAGGGGGCTAAACATTTTGTGCTTGTCGGCCGCCGCCCTGAAACGGATGAGGATGTGACAGAGAAGCTGGCTTTCCTCAGAGAGTGTGATGCCAGTGTGCTGTATTTCTCAGCTGATTGTGCCAGTGAAAAAGACCTTGATATGGTTTTTGCTCAGGCACAGAAAAAACTACCTCCCATTAAAGGGGTTTTCCATTGTGCGGCTGTGCTTGATGATGCGCTTGTCGTTAACATGACGCAGGAAAAAATTGCAAAGGTTATGACCACAAAAGCGAAAGCTGCGGTTTTTCTTGATAAAAAAACGCAGAATATGACGCTTGATTATTTTGTAATGTATGCATCAGCCACGACCATGCTGGGTAATATCGGGCAGAGTAATTATATGGCGGCCAACACTGTGCTGAATGCATTGTCGTGGAACCGTTTTAACCGTGGCCTGCCTTCTCTGACTGTTGACTGGGGTGGCATTGCTGATGTGGGTATGCTGAGCCGCAATGATGTTGCGGCCAGAACCCTCGAAATGGTGGGGCTGCGCAGCATTACAGCGCGCCAGGCGCTTGATGCCCTGCCGGTGATGCTGTCGTTTGACCTGCCCGACCTGGGTTATATGGATATTGACTGGGAAAAATGGAGTAAGTCTGCGCGCACCAGCACACGTTTGCTGCGTTTTTCACAGGTTGTTCTGAACAGTCTTGGTAATGCCGTTACCAGTGAGCGGCTCGCAAGGCTTGTCAGGCTGCCTGATAAAGAACGTCTGCCCTATGTCATTGAGCAGATGAAAGCACTTATTTCAGAGACAACGCATGTCAAACCTGAAGATATTGCTTCGACTGCGCGCCTGTCTGAGCTGGGTATTGATTCTCTTGCCGCAGTTGAGTTGCAGACCTCAGTGAAAAATGAGCTTGGTGTTGAAATTTCTGTTCTGCACCTGGCAAAAGATAACACTATTGAGAATATGTCGAAATTTATTCTCGATCGTATCAATGTAAAAAATATAACGTCTTCTGAGAGTGAATAAATTTAAGTAAAAAAGACTTAAAATATTATTATTTTCCTTTTTATTTTTTACAAAAGGTAATTTCAATGCTTATGGATATTATACACGACAAACTTAAAAATACCTCTGGTGAGATTATCTTCAGAGATATCTCGCGTGAGTGGAGTTATGGCGAATTTCATCAGAATATCGTCCATGTTGCTCATGCGCTGGGAAAAATTAAAGAGGCAGGCTGTGCACTGGTTGGTGTGAAATGTGCCAGCCAGTACAATCATCTCGTTATTATTTTTGCACTTGATATGCTTGGTGTGGCGTCGGTTTCCCTGCCAGAGGGGTTTGGTTCGATGTTCAGAAGTTATGTTGAGCTGACAAAACCTGATCTGATTTTAACAGATGATTCTTATGAAGGTGATATTCCCTCTGTTAAGTTCTCTGGCCTGAGTTTTCCGTCAACACTGCATATGGAGACAATTGCCAGCGACGAACGCTCTCCTGACGAAATCTGTCGTGTGTCAGTTGCTGCGGGAACTGATGTCACCGCGCGCAAAATTTATATCGATACCACGAACTTTCATCAGAATATTCATCGTCTGATACAGAGCGTTAACGAAATGAGAAGTGCAGATAAATACGATGTTTTTTGCTTTCTCGGTATTGATCTGCTCAGTGGTTTTCAGATCCGTCTTGCCGCTATCTTATCCGGCGGCTGCCTGAACTTCTTTAACCGTTCAAATATACATTATCTTTTCAGGCGGGAACGGCCTTCGGTTTTTATTCTCTCTCCGCTGCATCTCGAAATTCTGGTCTCAGCGCTGCCGCCACTCAGCAGGCCTGATGACACGGTGGAAATTATCGTTATTGGTGGCGCGCTGCCACCGGAACTTGAGAAGAAAACCAGAGCAGGCCTGAGTACCAGAATTCATGTTATTTACGGGACGGAAGAAACCGGGGCTGTTGCTGTCAGGAGTGTGCGCGACGGACTGGCGCCTGAAAGTGCTGGTTTTATTGTACCGTGGATGACCGTTGAGGCTGTCGATCAGGATAATAAAAAAATTAAAGAGGGGAATGTCGCCGGTCTTTTACGGATACAGGGCGATACACTGAATAAAGGCTATCTTGAAGAATATTTCAGTGATCGTTTTGTTGATGGCTGGTTTTATCCCGGTGACATAGGGCGTATTTATAATCAAAAAGAACTGTTTATTGTGAGCCGTGCTGATAACCTTATTTCTTTTGGGGGGGATAAGTTTTCAGTTGCACGCCTTGATGAGGTTTGTAAGGCTTACCCGGGTATTCAGGACGGATGTATTTTTGCTGTGCCCGATGCCAGTGGTGTGCATATGCCCTATGTGGCTATTATATGCCATGAGCAGATTGATATTTCTGAACTCTCCAGAAAAATGCATGATATTTATGAAAATATGCCAACGCTTACGGTTATCTGGGTTGATCAGATTCCCCTTGATGACGCCGGTAATCCTGACAGAGTACTGCTGACCGAAATGGTGCTGAACGAGAGGAAGCAACGGTCAGCGCGTATGCATTAAACGTTGAATATGCAGAATATAAAGTGATGTTATACATTTTGAAATCTATGGTTACTTGTATGATGTCATGAAAGTATTAAAGTGTACTTTTATGAAGTAGCTGCAAGGCAGTGATTATGGTTAAAAAATTTATTTGTTCAGAAAATAATGGAAAATATTATATTGACTGGGGCGAAAATACACTCGTTGATGCATTAGCTTATCATCGTCACAGAACACCCGATCATGAAGTGTATAAATTTCTGGGGGATGGTGAAAATGAGACTGACAGCACGACATTTTCACAATTACAGGACTTTTCATTCCGGCTTGGTGCCTGGCTGAAAAGAGTGCTCAGAAGTGGTTCGCGGGTTATTTTACTGTATGACAGCAGCCTCGATTATATTCGTGGCATTATGGGGTGTATGACAGCGGGTATGGTGCCGGTGTCGGGGGTTTATCCCAGGTCCTATAATGTGCTTGAGCGTTTTGCACATGTGCAGAAAGATTCTCAGGCTGTGGCCGTTATCGGGCCTAAAGTTATTCTGAGTGAATTTCAGAAGCATTTTACAGGTAAGATGCTTGGTGCAGGTTTTTTATGGATCCCTACAGACGTTATACCTGCCACTTATACACTGGTAACACCTGACCGGAAAAAAGATGATATTGCCCTGATACAATATACTTCAGGGTCAACCAGTAACCCTAAAGGTGTGGTGCTTACGCATCGTAATCTGTCCCATAATATTGCGTTACAGGTTACGGCATTCAGCTTTACGCGGGCCGACCTTTGCGGGGTAAACTGGCTGCCTCTGACGCATGATATGGGGCTTATTGGTGGTGCCCTGATTATTCTGGCGGTCGGAGCTCAGTGTGTTTTACTCCCGCCGGAGAAAGTGCTCGAAAAACCTGTAAGGTGGCTCAGTGCCATCAGTAAGTATCAGGCCAGCATTTCAGGCGGGCCGAACTTTATTTATGACGCCTGTATAAGCCGTATCTCAGCAGAGGAGGCCGCTGGTCTGTCTTTATCCCGCTGGCAGCTGGCCTCTAATGGTGCTGAATATATCTCGCGCAGCACGATGGATAAATTTGCACAGCATTTTGCTGCTGCCGGTTTTAAAAAGACTGCATTTTCGTCCTGCTATGGTCTGGCTGAAGCCACGCTGATGGCGACTGCGGGTGAGCGCGGGCAGGGTATTACATTCGGGTCTTTTTCGCGCAGCAATCTGTCGCTCGGTGTGGTTGCTCCCCCTCAAAATACGCTCGATGAACGGCTTATTGCGTCATGTGGCCGGGTGGCTGAGGCTGGCAGCGTGGCTATTACCCGCCCCGAAAGCGGTGAGATACTTCCGCCAGGCCAGGTGGGAGAAATCTGCCTGCATAGCCAGAGTGTCTCCCCTGGTTATGTTTCACAGTTTCCGGCCGGTGTCATAAATACCGGCAAAGGTGACAGGGGGCATTACCTGCAAACCGGAGACAGAGGATTTTTGTTCGAAGACCAGCTTTATGTTGTCGGGCGGTTTGATAACCGTATTGAGATCAGTCAGCAGGTTTTTGATGTGGAGGATATTATTTCAGCCCTTGGGCTGGCAGACCCTGACGTAACGCTTTCCAATACTATTGTATTTGATCAGATTGTGCATGGCGGTGACCAGGAGCTGTTTGTTATTGTCGAAAATACAGCTGATGATAATGACGCATTGCGCGCCAGAGCTGATGCCCTGGCACAAATCATTTTCAGAACCTGGCGTATCAATTTATGCACGGTTGCATTTGTCAGGAAAGGAAACCTGATGAAAACATCAAGCGGTAAAATCAGAATGCGTCTCTCGCAGGAGATGTTTCTCGAAAAGAAATTTACGATCCTTTTCGAAAAGAAATTCGATAAAGCCTCGTTCAGGACAGTTTCTATCTTAAAAGAAGAAACAGCTTCTCATCATTAGTTATAAAAATATCTGGCTGAGACGGCCCGGACTGATAACCGGGCCAGGTTTTCAATATGAACGAAAGATGCTGTCATGTTCAGGCCCGGCAGCATCTTTTTTACTTCAGGGCATTTTATAAAAAGCGCACAGCTTATTGCCGTCAGGGTCACGCAGATAAGCGAGATACATGTCACCCATGGGGGAGTGACGCACACCCGGCGGGTCTTCAGCTGTCACCCCTCCGTGCTCAGTGCCGGCTTTGTGCCAGGCATCGACCTGTTCAGGGCTGGTCATGGCCAGGCCCAGGGTTTCACCATTGGCGCAGGTGGCAGGCTGGCCGTTAATCGGGGTGATCAGAATAATGCGCTGACCATTATGGATATACATCAGCCGGTCTGGCTTTTTTGACGTATCCATCACTTCAGCACCCTGAACGGCCATAATCGCATCATAGAAAATTTTTGTGCGGGCCAGGTCGTTACTGCCCAGAGCAATGTGACTGAACATATTCTTTTCCTTGTTGGCTATACGAGCCTGCTGCTCAGGGCACGTTATAAATGGCGCAGAGTTTGTTGCCATCCGGGTCGCGCAGGTAAGCGAGATACATGTCACCCATGGGGGTGTGTCGTATGCCAGGCGGGTTCTCAGCCGTAACACCACCATTTATCACCCCGGCCCTGTGCCAGGCGTCAACCTGGTCAGCACTGGTCATGCGCAGGCCAATTGTGCCGCCGTTAGCATAAGTGGCAGGCTGCCCGTTAATGGGAGTGGTAATGATCAGCATCTGGCCATCAAGAGCGTAGACAAGAATACCCGGTTTAGGAGCAGGCAAAGCCTGCGCGCCCTGTGCGGCCATGATCGCATCATAAAAAACTTTAGACCGGGGAATATCATTACTTCCCAGGGTAACATGACTAAACATGAGACCATCCTTTGATCAGCGATTGAAAGACCCGAATGCAGGGCATGCGGGTCAATTTCTTTGCAGTCCGGCCATACGGGCAAATTTTGCCTGACGGCTGAAAAACAGTTTTTCGGTAATCCAGAACGCAACGCTCTGAATTTTGCTGTGCGGTGTCAGGCCAATGGTTTTAAACACCATGTTGGTGACACGCTTAAGGTGCTGCGGTTTATATGACTTCATGCTGCGTGCCATATAATTGGCAATGCAGCGTTTATGATCATAGGGCATATTTTCAGGCTCGTTCGTGGTGTGATAGGCCGATGCCAGCTCATCATCCTCACTTTCGGTAATCCGCCCCAGGGCAATGCGTGCGCGCTGCCATGTGCTGATGTTCTCCCGCCTGAGATAGCGGTGCATATGGTCATAAAACAGCTTGAAATGTCTGAACTCGTCTGCGGCAATCTGGCGGCACAGGGCTTTCAGGGCGGGTTCATCAGTGGCATCAGCCAGGGCTGAGTAAAAAGATGAGGTGCCGGTTTCCACCATGCAGCGGGCAATCAGCTCCCCGGTGCGTGAGCCACGGATAGAGGTATCGACCTCAAGGTTGATATGATAAAAGTCGCGGTAACGCTGAAAGGCAGCCTGATAGTCCCATTCCGGGTCAGCCAGCATAGCCCAGCGGCCCAGCGCATCACCATGCTGAATTTCTTCAACAGCCCATTCATCAGCCGCCTGTTTAAAGTCCGGGTCATCAGAGAAGACGTTGTTGAGATAAATGGCATAATCGACACTGTTACGCTCTACAACCGAGGCAGCTTTTACCGCCTTGAGCAACTCAGGGTCAACTTTTGCGGGGTCAAACTGATCCCAGGGTAGCTGATCAATCTGCCAGTGTTTCATCTCTGTTGTGCCTCTTTGCGCTGACTATATCTGTCGGGGCTGCATGTGGTTTGTGCCGGCATACGCCCTTACCGGTCAGAATAGCCTGCCGGTTCCTGTCGTTAGCTCATAGCCTGTTTTTGATATGAAGTGCCAGAGCAGGATAATGCGTATTTTGAAGTCAGCTATGCACGCACCACAGATGCTCCGGCCGGTCATCTGTGGTTTTGTTGCTGTATCTTGTTTTTTTATCAGTCTTTTTTGCGTATGCCGACAGGGCCGGCAGATGGGTCAATTTTGTCCATATCAGGCAGCGGGCGCGGGCGGCGGTTTTCATCCAGGGCAACAAAGGTAAAGTCGCCTTCTGTGACCTTGCTTGTTTTGTGGGTGTGGCGTGCGCGGCGCCATGTCTGCACATGAATGGTCAGTGAGGTATGCCCCTCACGGGTGATCTCAGTATAAATGCTCACTTCATCCCCGACCGCTACAGGTTCGAGAAAGGTCAGTTTGTCAATGGCAACCGTTGTGGCACGACCATTGGAGCGAAAGGCTGCCACTGTGCCGGCGGCAAGATCCATCTGAGAGACAATCCACCCGCCAAAAATATCACCGGCAGGGTTAGTATTGCTGGGCATGGCAACCACGCGGATGGTGGGGATGCCGGCAGGAAGGGCGGGGGATGTTTCAGGCATAAGGAAGAATGCTCCTGAGTGTGTGACGGCCATAACAGGGCAGCAGGGACAATGCTCTGACCAGACAGCCGCCTGAAATGACGCAGGGCAGGTGCACGACCTGCGGGATATACTGCCTTTTTGTAAAGGTCAGAGACGTTTTTTGTAAAGCTGGTTTGTTTTTGAAAACAGGAATGTTATCTGAAGGGCGTTTTGCTGCGCGTAGCCTGTGGCGGCCTTTGGTTTATACGACAAGCGGAAGAGTAATGATAACATGCACGCCTGAGCAGACTGCGGTCATAGCCCGCAGCCCGACCGAAAGTTTTAAGGTTGTGGCCGGTGCCGGGTGCGGCAAAACCAGTACGCTGGTCATGTTCAGCACGCAGTGGGCCCGCTACCGGGGGCTTTATCTGGCATTTAATGCCTCGATTGCGCGCGAGGCCAGGGGGCGTTTTGGCCGGCATGTTGAGGCCCGCACAGCCCATGCTTATGCATTTGCCGCGCTGAATATCGGCTCGCTTGAGCGCTCACGGCTCACAGGCCGTTACACGACCCGCCATGTGCGCCAGCTTGAAAAAGAGCTTGGTATTAAAGCTCCGCCTGGCAGTGCCGGCATTGCCCTGCAGACCCTGTCAGCCTTTCTGGTCTCGGCAGGTACAAAGCTGACACAGGCCCACTGCCCTGAGCAGGATATGGCCCGTAACCGTGATATCCGCACATTTGTGGCTGAGGCTTTTCGCTACATTATGCGTTATGAACGTCATGATTTTCCCATCACGCATGATGTGTATCTCAAACGTTTCGAGATGGAGGGGCAGATAACCGGCTATGATTACATCATGGTGGATGAGGCCCAGGATCTGAACCCGGTTTTATTTTCTATTCTCGAAAAATCAGGTCTGCCGGTGGTAGCGGCGGGTGACCCGCACCAGTCTATTTTTGCGTTTCGTGGCGCGGTAGATGCCATGTCGGCCCTGCATGTGCCAGCTTTGCCCCTCAGCCGCAGCTGGCGCTTTGGTGAGCCCGTGGCGCAGCTCGCGTCGCGCGTGCTGTCCTGCCACTCTGTGCCGCCGCGTTACCCGCTGCATGGTAACCCGGCCGTTAAAAGCGCCATTCATCTTTATCAGGGTAAAATCCGCCCCTCGCACGAGACACTGGTGATGGCTCGCACCAACATCAGGTTGTTTGAGAGCCTGGCCCTGATTGACCGCCCGTTTCATGTTCTGGGAGGCATACAGGATATGGTGCAGGATATTCGGGCAGCTTTATCACTGTATCGTCAGAGTATCGGTGCACCACCATCGCAGGCCGGGCAGGGGCGTTTGCCATTTTCATCATGGGCTGAACTGCTCGCCGCGCGTGAGGGTGACACGGCCGACCCCATGGCCCGCAAGCTGGTCACGATTATTGAAAAGCATGGCAGCGACCTTGATACAAAAATCGGGGTTATTCAGTCTCTGCACCGTGATGACCCTGAAGAGGTCAGCCTGATCTGCTCAACGGCGCATAAGGCAAAAGGGCGCGAGTTTGAGACAGTGATGATGCTGGATGACTTCCTCTCTCCGGCAGAGTGGGCACAGCGGCGTGAGAAGCTGCTTGCCCGCCGGTTTAAGCTGGAGGAGGAGACAACCGGCTCAGCCCGTGCCCGCGCCCGCAAAGCGCGCGATCTGACCCGCCGGATGGAAGAGTGTGACCAGGAGATTAACCTGCTTTACGTGGCCTGCACCCGTGCGCGTCAGACCCTTTATCTGCCGGAGGCGCTTTATACCTTCTGGCGGGCAAACAGCTGAGAGTGAGCAGAGTTTGCCGCGTCTGCACAGGCCGGGTCGGGCAATGTCATACTAAAATATATGAAAATATGCGTATTAATCACATATTTTAGTAACATTCTCAGTCAGGAAAGATCCTCCTCCCGGCTGTTAGCGCCGGATGAGGAAGTAGTTCATCGTCATATCAATATCAAAATGGTTGCCCTTCATGTCAGGCGGTACCGGAGGGAGCTGCGCCCCGCGGAACATTCCTGTCGTGGCAGCATCAAGATAGTATGAACCCGACGAGCTGGTCTGGTACACCGCGCGCACCCGGCCTGTTCTGTCCAGGATAACATGCACGGAGGAGGGGCCTTCTTCACCATTGCTGGCGGCCTCAGGCGGGTAGTATTTGTGGCGTTCGATCCAGGAGCTGATCTGCTCAGCATAATCATCGCTGACCCCTTTGATCGAGGCGCGTGAGGCATATTGTCCGCTGAGCTGCCCATGGTCCACCATTGGCCCGATAGAAAGGTCGATAGGCCCGCGTGACCCGCCCGGCCGCCCCGTGGTTCTGCGCCTTGGTGCAGGGGCTTCATCAAACGAGAGGTCTTTCGGGTTCGCAAATGGTGATTTCTGCTGGTGATGTGTGGGGCGTCTGTGTGATGGCGAGGCAGATGGTGTTTTGCCTGTTGCTTTAGGTGTTTTGCCGGCCGGTGTAAAAGCAGGCCTTACCGGCTGCTTTTCTTCCGGAGTGGGCTGAGGCAGGCCGTCATCAGAAGGGGGCAGGGGCGGGGTTGAAGGTGTTTCAGGTTGTGTGACAGCCGGAGCAGGAGGGGCGGCATCAGGCTCTGGTTCAGCTGTGCCGGCAGTGCTGGCGGTTTTTCCGTTATTGCCGCTGCCCATGTCAGGCGAGGGTTCACCGGTCATGCCCGAGCTGCCCTGAGGTTTGCTGAACACCATTTCAACGGAGGGCTGATCAATGCCCTCTTTGCTGCCGGAGTGGTTATGGTGTGCGCTTTTCCATAGCAGGGCCGTGAACAGAACAACATGAGCGATGAGTGAGGCCGTCAGTACAGGGCCCAGGGTGGTGTCGGCATAGCGCTCTTTGCGCATAAGCCCGGTAATAACCCCAGGCACCTGTACATTGGCAGGGCGTGGCAAAGCCGTGCCTGTTGTGTGCAGGCCTTCACGTGTTGCAAAATCGGTAAATGCCGCATCGGCGAGGGTTGAAGACGCAGCTCTGCCTGTGTTCAGGCGCGGCTCGCGCTGCTCCTGGTCTGATGACGGACCTCTGAGTGTAGAGTTCATGAAGCGCCTGGTCTCTCCTCAGCGGGGGTAACGTCTTTCATACGATAAGTCTCCCCCTGACGCCAGCGCCAGCCATCTGCTGGTGTATGATAACAGATAATCATAAAAACTATTGTACTGAATATAGCAGTCACGGTGCAGGCCGGCCAGAACATCCGCATCTGCTCAGCCTGCGCCCTGATAAAGAACATAGCCTGAAGAGTGGCAGAAACAATGGTCAGCCATGAGAGGGTTAAAACCCGGACCTGCCATGCAACGGGGGTGACGGCAGCAGGACCATATGGCTCTGGCCTGAAGCAGCAGGCTTTTTGTGTTGTTGCCATTGCCTGTTCTCTTTGTGCCAGAGAAAACAAAAAACACCTGCCGTGTTCAGCAGGGGGGTGAGCGTTTACTATACCTGTGCGGCCAATGGCTGTGCAATGTAAACCCGTTGCGCAGATCATGAAAATTATACCAGGCTCATCGTGCGCGATGAGAAAGCAATACCTGCAGGGGGTACGATTCGGCTTTTTTAAACGTGCCGCTCTGCCTTGCCGGCTGTCAGGAAGGGCTGGTGTATGAAAATATTAAAATACAGACATTTTTCATATACCTTATAGTGGATTGTGGCAGAATATGGCCCGACTTAAAATGATTTTATGAATATTTTCTAAAAGTAACGTTTTTATAATATTACATAATATGAATGAATTTAATTAATATCTTAATGTAATTTTTAAGAATAATATGGCACTTTCTTTATAATTTTGTGGCGAAAAAGTGTCTTTTTTGCCGCAACAATAAGTATACCCTTCACATATTTGCCTCATATTACTAATCTGTATTTTTTTTAATTTGCCCGTAATTTTTTTCGGCATATGTGATAGCACTTCACAATTACGTTTTTGCTCTTGAATTTGCGCTGCACCGAGTAATTTCGCATGAAAGGAACCGCATGAATGCCATTGTTGTAACGGCGCTTAAGCGACCTTATACTTTTGTTGTTCTGTCTATACTTATTCTGGCCTTTGGTATTTTATCTCTGCTTAAGGCCCCGACAGACGTTTTCCCCAATATCCGTATTCCCGTTGTGTCGGTTGTATGGACCTATGGCGGGATGCTGCCAGAGGAATTTGCCGGCCGTATTACCTATAACTACGAGCTGAATGTCACCTCAACTGTTGAGGGCATTGAGCACATGGAGAGTAATACGTACTACGGCCGTAGCATTGTTAATATCTACTTCCAGCCCGGAACAGATATTGGGGAAGCAGAAGCTGAGGTGACCGCCATCTCGCAGACTGTGATCAAGCAGCTGCCAGAAAATATTCCTGCCCCGATGGTGATGAAGCTTGAGGCCTCTTCAGTGCCTGTTCTTGCGCTTCAGGTTACCTCACAGAAGCAGACCCCTTCTGATCTGTTTAAAATTGCCATGACACGTATCCGTCCTATTCTTGTGACGGTGCCTGGTGCGGTTCTGCCTCAGGCTTACGGTGGTATGGACAGCTTCATCATGGTTGCGCTGAACCAGAAACAGCTTCAGGCGCATCATCTGTCAGCCATGGATGTGCAGAACGCTCTGCGTTCGCAGAACATCGTGCTGCCGGCCGGTGACCAGAAAATTCACAGAACTGACTGGATGGTGCAGACCAACGCGACACCGCGCTCAATGAAAGAGCTGGGTGATATTCCGGTTAAGCGTGTTGGTAATGCTGTTATCTACGTTCATGACGTGGCTAACGTGTATCGTGGTGGCCACCCGCAGACCAACCTGGTGCTTGTCCAGGGGCGTCAGGGTGTTGAAATTGTTGTCATGAAAAGTGGTGATGCTTCAACACTTGATGTTGTGGCACAGACCAAAGCCCTTCTTCCCCGTATTGAGAAAATTGTTCCGCCCGACGTGCACATTTCTGTGCTGAGTGATGCTTCAGTCTTCGTGAAAGAAGCGATTACAGACGTTGTGCGTGAGATGGTGACAGCTGCGATCCTCACAGGTCTTGTCGTGTTGCTGTTTCTTGGGTCATGGCGTTCAACAGTTATTATTGCAACGTCGATCCCGCTGGCTATTCTCAGTGCGATTATCTGCCTGCTTCTGTCAGGTCAGACTATCAACGTGATGACACTGGGTGGTCTTGCTCTGGCCGTTGGTATTCTCGTCGATGATGCGACCGTGATGATTGAAAACATCGACACGCATCTTGAAGAAGGAAAAGACCTCGAGCCTGCCATTATTGATGCTGCAAACCAGATCGTTATTCCAACCCTGGTTTCAACTCTGTGTATCTGTATTGTGTGGACCCCGCTCTTCCGTCTGAGTGGTGTTGCCGGCTGGCTGTTCATGCCAATGGCTGAAGCCATTGTGTATGCGATGCTTGCCTCGTTTATTCTGTCACGAACCCTCGTGCCGACAATGGCCAAATATCTGCTGGCCGGTCAGGTACATCCCGGTGCACATGGTGATGAGCATCAGGCACTGCCTAAAGGGTTCTTTGGTAAGTTTCAGAACAAATTTGAGCATGCGTTCCATGTGTTCCGTCTGGCTTACGGGCGTTTCCTTGAGCGTATTCTCGTGCGTCGTAAACTGTTTGTGTTGTGCTTCCTGGGGGCTTCGGTTCTGTCTCTGGGGCTGTTTCTTATTGCCGGTCAGGACTTCTTCCCTGAAGTAAAGTCTGGCACGATTCAGATGCACATGCGTGCCCCTCTTGGCACACGTATCGAAACAACAGGGCGTATCGTCTCTCTGGTTGATAACCGTATCGATGCTCTGCTGCCTGGCAAAGTGTCTGGCATTATCAATAACTGTGGTCTGCCCGAAGGGCCGCATAACCAGGCCTTTATTCCGACACCAACTATCGGAACCCAGGACTGTGACCTGACGATTTCTCTTAAAGACGGCGAATCTCCGGTATGGGATTATCGTGCCCTGCTGCGTGACAAACTTTCTGCTAACTTTCCGGGCAGTGTTTTCACCTTCCAGCCTGCTGACCTGACCGAGAAAATCCTGAACTTCGGTTCACCAGCTCCGATTGATATTCAGGTATCAGGACCAGAGCTGAGAGCAAACTATGACTATGCCCGTATTCTGGTCAATAAACTCCGCGGTGTGCCCGGGGCTGCTGATGTTGTTATTCAGCAAACCATGAAAACACCAACGCTGTTTGTTAAGGGTAACCGTACTTTCAGTCAGGCTACCGGCATGACTGAAGCTGATATTGCTAACAACCAGCTGATGACCCTTTCAGGCAGTCAGACGGTTGATCCGCAATACTGGCTCGATCCTAAAACCGGCATTACCTTCCCGCTCAACGTCTATGTCTCTCAGGACCAGCTGACTCATTATAATGACCTGCTGACTATTCCGGTTGATAAAGGCGATGGTGACCCGGGCGGTAAAGATATGCAGCTTCTGGGTGCTATCAGTGATGTGTCAGCAATTGGCACGCCAGGGCAGGTGTCTCACTTTAACTCCATGCCTGACATTGACATTTATGTCTCTGCTGAGGGCACAGATCTGGGTTCAGTTCTGGCCGGTGTTAATAAGGTTATTGCTCAGACGAAAGGTGATGTGCCCCGCAGTGCCGTGGTTGACATTCATGGTCAGGCCACAACCATGCACGGGGCATATAACGAGCTGATCTTCGGTCTGATTGTGTCGGTTGTGCTGATCTACATGCTGATCGTGGTGAACTTCCAGTCATGGGTTGATCCGTTCATTATCATCTCTGCACTGCCAGGTGCTCTTGCCGGTATCGCCTGGAGCCTCTTCCTGACACAGACGCGCCTTTCAGTGCCTGCACTGACCGGGGCTATTATGTGCATGGGAACGGCAACAGCGAACTCCATTCTGGTGGTTGCCTTTGCAAAGGAACGGTTTGCTATTCATGGCAGAGCGATCACAGCTGCGGCTGAAGCCGGCTTTGGTCGTATCCGTCCGGTTATCATGACAGCGTCTGCTATGATTATCGGTATGGTGCCTATGGCAACCAGTAACTCGCAGAATGCACCACTGGGTAAAGCTGTTATCGGCGGGCTGATTGTTGCAACGATCTCCACCCTGCTGTTCGTACCCTGCGTTTACGCCATTTTTCACAAAAACTCTGATACGCCACACGGTCATGAGACTGGTGAGGCTTCCGAAAACGGGAAGGAGGCTGTCTGATGCCCGCTTTCACAAAAACACAGCTTTTCGCTGGCTCCGTGTTCTGTGCATTTCTTGTCTATGGTGGCTACCTGGTGGCGCATCGTATGCACAACCAGCACGAACTTGATGTGGCTGCAACGACAGCAAACATTCCTGATGTTGCTGTGGTTAAGCCCAAACCGGCCCCTGATACGGTCTCTCTGACCCTGCCTGGTAATATTAATGCCTGGTATCAGGCACCGATGATTGCCCAGGTCTCCGGTTATGTAAAAATGTGGTATAAGGACTATGGTTCGACGGTAAAGGCTGGCGATATTCTGGCCGAAATCAACGCACCAAGTCTTGATGCCCAGTACGCGCAGGCCAAAGCTGACCTGCAGGTGCAGATGGCCAAATATAACCTGGCTGAAGTGACAGCAACCCGCTGGCGGAACATGGGTAAGTCTCAGGCTGTTTCAGGGCAGTCAGTCACGGTGCAGAATGCTAACGAGCGGGCGGCACAGTCTGCTCTGGCAGCGGCACAGTCAAACGTTGACCACTTTGCTGCACTTGAGAAGTTTAAAACCATTGTTGCACCATTTGATGGTGTCGTAACGGCGCGTAACGTCAACGTGGGTGACTATGTTGGCGCGGGCAGCGGCATTGGTGATAATGGCGGTGCAAGCGAACTCTTTACGGTGGCTGATACGCACGAGATGCGTCTGTTCGTATCTGTGCCTGAGGTGTTCTCTTACATGCTCAAGCCTGGCCTGACCGCACAAGTGACAGTGCCGCAGTATCCTAATCAGGTGTTTACGGCAAAGTTCCTGACTATTGCTAAAGGTTATGACCCCAACACCCGTACTGCCGTAACGGAGTTCACGATTGATAATAATGACCAGAAGCTCTGGCCCGGGTCATTTGCTACTGTTGCGCTGACAGCACCGTCAGAGCCCGGGGTTTATACGATCCCGACAGGGGCACTGGTGTTCCAGGAAAACGGAATGCAGGTTGCTATTGTTGATGCGCAGGATATTGCACACTTCAGAAACATTAAAGTCGGACGTATGTCTGACTCCTACACTGAGGTTGACGGAGGGCTGCAGCCAGGTGATCAGGTGATTGATAACCCGCCGGCTGACCTGCTCGAAGGCCAGAAGGTACATCTGAGTGTGCCTGAAAAAGGCTACCTGACAACAGGTGGCAATGCTAAGGCCGAAGCCAGTGCGGGAGATGATGACGAATGAGCTTATCTTCTTTACGTCGTAACAAAAAACGTGCTGCCCTGAGAGGGGTGGCACTATCCTCAGCACTGATGCTGGGGGCCTGTAACCTGGCCCCCACGTATAAAGACCCTAAATTTGTTGTTCCTGCCGCATGGCGCGGGCAGGGGCTGTTTCATGTCGCGCAGCCACAGGACAGCGCGCTGCGTTCTGACTGGTGGGCGTTGTTTAACGACCCCACGCTTAACACGCTGGAGACACAGGCCCAGACCAGTAACGGCGACCTGCAGGCTGCGGCTGAACGGTTTGCCCAGGCCCGTACCATCGTGATGGAAGCGCGCTCTGACCTGCTGCCGCATTTTGGTCTTTCCTTTGGTGGCAGTGATAATAAAAGCTCTGCTGACAGGCTGTTTCGTTATAAGGGGCCGATCACAGCGACTGATGAGTTCTATGGGGGTATTGCGAGCTGGGAGCCTGATCTCTGGTCTTCTATTCGTAACCGTGTCCGCTCACAGAAATACTATGCACAGCAGCTTGCTGCACAATATGCTTCTGCCCGGTTAAGCCTTCAGGCTGACCTCGCAACAGATTATTTTGCACTGCGCGGCCTTGATGCACAGAACGCGATCTACACACAGTCGATTGCATTTTATAAGCAGGCGCTGAAGATGACCGAGGTGCGTCTGCAAAATCAGAATGCCACTGGTATTGATGTCGCCCGTGCTCAAAATCAGCTTTACATGACAGAAGCGCATCAGCTTGATGTGCAGGCACAGCGCGATGTGATGGAGCATGCCATTGCTGTGCTGGTGAATGTTTCACCCTCAGCATTCCATATCGTGCCGGTTGACCAGCTGAGCGATGCAGAGCCGGTTATTCCCACAGGTCTGCCTTCAGAAATTCTGCAGCGTCGTCCTGACGTGGCAGCCTCTGAGCGTGAAATGGCTCAGGCCAATGCCATGATCGGTATTGCCCGTGCAGCGTTCTACCCGCATGTGTCGTTTAACGCGCAGGGTGGTTTTGACGCGAACGGTTTTGACCTTGCTAAACTTGCCAACAGTTTCTGGACCTATGGTGCCTCGGTCACCATGCCGATCTTTGAGGGCGGGCTGCGCCGTGCGCAGCTGCAGCGCACCTGGTCGAGCTACCGTGAAACGCGTGATAACTACCGTATGACCGTTCTGAACGCCTTTAAGGATGTTGAAAACGGTATGTCAGTAACAGCACGTCTGCGCAGCGAAAATGACCGCCTGAAAAAGGCTGTGCAGGCTGCGATGCAGACACAGAAACTGACAATGGTGCTGTATAAAGGTGGCGCTGATAACTACCTTGAGGCTCTTATTGCGCAGGTCAGCACGCTTGATGCCCGTATCAATCAGGCGCAGGTACAAAGCCAGGCTTTACAGTCTACTGTCAGGCTGGTGCGTGCACTGGGTGGTGGCTGGCAGGATAAGATGCTGCCAACACCAGATCAGACTATGACGTTTGATGTGTTGCAGTATGATAATCTGCATCATCCTGCAGCAGCAGGCGGCATCACGACAGTGAAGCCTGAGAACTTTGAAAATCTTACGGGTCAGACGAAATAAAGATAAGAAAAATCTTTCGTATATGACTTAACCGGCGGCCATTATCTGTTTGTTCAGGTAGTGGCCGTTTTTTTTATTTCATGACAAAAAATTTTAGCTGATCTGAGCTCTTGGGCACTGATCGGCACAGGCTGGCAGTGACCTCAGGCAGCAGCCCGCAGCAATAGCGTAAAGCTGCTTTAATTATACCGTCTCATTGCTTCTGTTTTTCTTATAGTGATGATATAATTTTCCTTATACCTTTAGTATAAATAAATATTATATTAAGTATAAGGTGATTTTCAAAAAACTATTAAAATACAAAACAAAAAATTAATGTTTTGGAATCGAAATATATTATTCACAACGCGCCGCTTTACGCTAAGGTTAGTATCGAGATCGAAACGACATGATGCGGCCTGACATAGCATTTTTTTAAAGTGCTCATGTGTGGCATTACAAAATGCAGGAAGAGTATGAAAAAGAACGTGATAAACACCGAACTTTTCTCTTCGTTTAATCAATCACCTCTGCGCCTGCCATCATAACTTTTTGCATTTTCTGGTATTATTTTCCCAAGGGGTCTGGATATGCGTATCCAGGAGCAGATCAGGACAATAAG